>CACYDC010000058.1 GCA_902773025.1 uncultured Ruminococcus sp. | reverse complement strand
CAAATCATCAAAGTCCCGTTAGACCGCAGGAAGTAGGCGTATTCCCGATACAATGTAAAATCAATGATATCGGAAAGATAGGGGGAATAAGATCCGTAAAAATTAGAAGGATCATAAGCAAAACCATCAGCGTTGCTGAACAAATATTCCCAGACAGCGGAAGCCTGGGTATCAAGAATATACAACGCGTTGTTGGAAAACGCCAGCGCGCTGATCATGAATTTTTCGGTTCCCGGTTTTATCAGTTTGCCGGCCTGATTCGCTGCAAAGCCGGAACAGTACAAGACATTCGCGTCGCCATCAACTCCCGCCAGAACAAAGCTGTGAGGATTTCCCGACGGAAGCATAACGAAGTCTTTCAGCGGCCCGACATGGATAACGGAATTATCCTTCCCCAATTCATTATAATTTCCCGGTGTGCAGGAAAACGAGCTGTCAAGCGCCATTCCGCTTCCGCTTGCCACGAATCTGAAAACAGAACCGCTTGCGGCATCCAGAGCATAAGTGTATTGCCCTGAAGGCTGTATTTCGGTGATGTTCAAGCCCTGCGGCAGCTTATTCTTGTTCGCGTAGTTATAAACAGTCTTGATACCGCCATTGATTTGATCGAGCTGTGTTATTGATTCTCTCCGGAGTTCTTTCGCGGTATTGGAATTTCCGTAATTCATCGCCATATCCGTATAAGCGAGAACTTCATTCCATAATGATTCCTGTTTCTTTTTGTCCTGTTGTCCGATGGCTTCTCTCGCGGTCGCTACCGCCTTTGACAGATACTCACGGTGCAGTGTATTTCTGCTTCTTCCGGAATATACAAAAAACAGGAAGGAAACCACAATTACAGGGATCATAAATCCGCAGAAAAGGATCAGCATAAACCGTCCAAAATTGAATTTCTTTTTCTTTGTCTTGCCTTTTTCCCCTGAAGGAGTTACCCTTTCTGTCTTCGGAAGATCTTCTTTTCTCGTTACTGTGACGGATCTGTCCCGTTTTTTCGGTTTGTCAAATTCTTCTTTAAATTCAAATTTCAGCTGTCTTGAGCCCGGCAGCTCTTTCTCGCCTGTTAATGAACCTGCGGATGTTTCCTCATCGGCTTTCTCTTCTGTTTCCTTTTCGTCCGCAGGTGCTGTTACAACGGGTTCTTTTTCAGCGAATTCCTCGGCAACATTTCTTTTCCGGAAAAGCGGCTTGTCCGAGTCAGCTCCGGATTCTTCCGACTCTGCTGTGTATCCGATCAGGTCTGAAGATCTGCGCCTTGTTTTTTTCTGAACCTCGATCTTTTCCTCAAATTCAGGATGAACATCTGCCGTAATATTTGTTTTTGTCCTGAATGTGATTTTTCCCTTCCCTGTTTTTATCTGAATAACCGCTGCCTGAAGATTGCCGTTGGAACGATCAAGGAGAAAACGGATCGCGTTCAGCGGTGAATCACCCGTGACCTCCATAATAGAAGTGTTTGTCCAGTCCGCCGGGACACGCGGGCACAACAGGATCAGATCTTCCGAATGAAGCTCAGCTGTGAAGAAGCTCAGGTCATTATTATTTATCTGAAGAGGAAGTGATATTTCATCACAGAAATTCTGTACACGGTCGGATGAAATAACAGTCGAATTCACGGGACCGGCATGCGCCAGCAAAAGGGTCCTGTCACGAATTACGGCAATGTTCAAAAAAATCACAGGCATGATCTGCCCGCGTCTTTCCCTGGCGAGATAAGACGTGAAACGTTTGATTGCCGAAGTAACGCCCATCGTAAATGAACCGCGGGCTTCATAGTATGTTTCAGATATAATATCAGCCCATTTCTGAAGAACACTTTCCTGTATCTTCATGTTATCAACATGGAAAAGGATGATAAAAATATCTGACTGTCTGCTGTTTTCAGCTTTTTTCGGTGCAGTGAAGAGGAATAAACCGGATAACTCCCCGATGTTGCGGCCCTCGGAAAGGTTCATCGGCAGCAGGTTAATATCAAAATTACCCTGCCTTGGCGCAATCTGTTTATTAAAAGAATCAAAAATGCCCACTCTCACTCTCCGATTTAAATTATAGCGCAGAAAATAAAAAAAGCGTCCTGTCAGAACGCTTTTTATAAAACAGCTTTTTACGGGGATTTATTTCGCGTATTCTACCGCACGAGTCTCACGGATCACCGTGACTTTAATCTGTCCCGGATACTGCATCGTTTCTTCCACCTGATTCGCGAT
>CACYDC010000057.1 GCA_902773025.1 uncultured Ruminococcus sp. | reverse complement strand
GTTAAAAGACCTTGGAATGTTTATCTTCATACGCAGGAATTCTTTGGATTAACAAACCAGGAAATGGCTGAATACTTCCAATAAAACAGTTAGTTATTGATATCCTGTTTATACTCTGCCTTGTGCTTTTTATGATGCTTCAGTAGTATATAGTATGACGTCATGTTTTCATGACAGAACGCCGCTGGCATTCTTCTGTTGATGAACACCAGCGGCGAATTCTATGTCTCCAAGGCTAGGGAATATGCTGTGATTAGGGTTAGAGACTGATATCAGCTTTTTACTATTCCGGAAAGGAGTCGATTAAGGCTCCAGGATAATTGCAATACTTCAACATAATAAATGTCACCTATACAGACAGCATTTTTATATGCTTTCTTTTCTGTTCTGTGTATACAGATTCGCTTGCATCTCAAATAGTGCGCTGTACTTTCCGTTTAGATGCATTAGCTCATTATGTGTCCCGCTTTCCGCTATACTTCCTTTTTCCAGCATAAGAATGCGATCACAAAACAAACAACTTGCCAAACGATGAGAAATATATAAAGCGCTTTTTTTACCAATCATTTTATCAAAGCTAGTATACATATTCACTTCTACCTTTGGATCGAGAGCTGAGGATGGTTCATCCAAAATAATAATTGGTGCATCTTTATATAATGCACGTGCTAAAGCAATTTGCTGCGCCTGTCCGCCTGATGGCTCGAAACCATAATTATCAAATTGCTTATGTATCGATGTGTCAAGCCCGTTTGGCATTTTCTCTACAAAGAATTCAATTCCACTCTTAGTGATTGCCTGCCGCATCTTTTCTTCATCATACTCTTGACCAGCTACAATATTATCGCGAAGAGAAAAGGCAAATAAAGCGAAATCCTGAAATACTGTTGAGAACAGTTTCACGTATTCTTCATATGCTATTGTTTGAATATCCACACCATTTAAAGTAATTGTACCGGAAGTAGGCGCATACATTCTGGTAAGCAATTTCACAATTGTGGTTTTTCCCGAACCGTTTTCTCCCACAAGGGAGAGCCTTTCACCGGCATGCCAAACAAAACTTACATGGTTGATTACCATTGTTTCTTGGCCTGGATAATGAAAACATATATCGTTTACAGAAATCGTATATTCATTTGTATTTGGAATGGCTTCTTTTCCGATGTTCCTAACATCGTCACCAATATCTAGGAATGTGCTTGCAGCATCATAATATGGTTTAAATTGTCTAATATCAATGATTCGTTTCATAACATCGCGCATTGAATGTGTAAAAGATGCAACTGCAGAAGTATACATCGTAAAGCTACCGATGCCAATGCTGCCATTTAATACCAAATGAAGAAGGTAAGTATATGAAACTATTTGTTGCAAAGCGGATGTACTGCTTCGCACCGCAGACGCAATAGTTCTGTAGTTCGACGATGTAATATATGTGGACAGCATCTCTTTATGATGCTTTTTTTCCTTTTGAAGTAACCATGGAGCTAAATTACCAATTCTGATTTCTTTAGCATATGTGGGCGAAGTAAACATATTTGTCAAATAGTTTTCTCGCCTTTCAACACTAGATAATGCTAAATATAACTTATTACACTTTTTTTCTGACCAGTCTTCTGCTGCTGAACATAAAAGAACTAGAAAGACAAAACAGATTAAGACCAAAGGGCTGAGGGACAGAATTATTGCTGCAATGCCAATAAAAGAAATGCATCTGCATATAATAATTGCAGCTGAATCGAGCACATATCCAAAACCATGCATATTCCCATAAATAAAGTGCTCTGCTTTCTGTTTAAGATCTAAATAGTCAGCCGATTCAATTCTTTTGTATGGAGCATAGCTAAGCTTTTCAGCAATTTCTTCGTTAAAAGCATTATTAACAGCAATACGACATGCAAAGCTTACATTTTTCATCCAATCCGAGAAGAAAGAACAGAGTAGATTGAATACAACAATGATTCCTACCCATATAAGCAATGAATTAAGACGGCATTTTCCAATCAATTCATCGAAAAGAAACTTAGGCAAAATTATATTTCCTAAAGATTGAATTGCAGACAGCAAATTGCCACCAAAGAGCATCATAATATACCGTTTGCTAGATTTCCAACAGAATTTCGCAAAGAATAGCAGTCCTTTAAACATTATAGATCACCTTCTTTCTTGACCAAAGTATTGCATGTTCTGCACTTCATTTATTAATTGAAATATTAAACAATTTACTTCGATCTGTTTGAACTTTCTGATATGTGGATTATGTTACTTTGTGTGAATGGATAATAAAACAGGTATAGTTTTGCCTAGATATTAGAGATCTGAATACAGACTCTTTTGCTTTTTGCGGTCCGGATCGATATACTGCAGTTCCATTTTATCGAAAGAAACAGATTCTACAAAATGTTCGGGCAGAAAAGTAGTCAGGCCGAAATTTTCCCAGTCACGTTCATGACGGGGGATGATCACCGGGCGGCTGACATCAAGCGCATGGCAGATCTCGTCCAGTGCCTCCTGCCACGTTTCATAAGTGCAGGGCGCTGTGCGGCTTTCTATGATCTTGTTCTTTTTGATGATGCGAACCCACAGTTGACCGGCCATAAGCGCCTCCTGATTAAGCTTTGCTTCTCATTCAGTCATCTTGCTGTATGGGGCTTGTTCCCAGCATACGGTAAGCCTCATCCAGCTGGCGCCGTGAAAGGGCGATATTGCGGCT
>CACYDC010000056.1 GCA_902773025.1 uncultured Ruminococcus sp. | reverse complement strand
ATGATATATTTTTTACATATATAAAACATACAAACTTATAACGCTGTCTTTGATATCGTTATACCAATTACCTGAATCATGCTGAAAAAATCGGATTTCACCGATTCAAGAATAAAAAAGCGACATATTCTCCGAAATGATCTGGAGAGTGTGTCGCTGTATATTTAGTGATAACATGAATAGTGATGTTTCTATTTAAATAACGCATCGATTATTTTTTTACTCTGGTTATACCACCAACATTTTTTACTCTCGTAATACCTCCAACATTCTTTGATGCTGAAGAGCTGGATGGTTGATCATTTGATGCAAATCTTCCGGTTTTATTTGTTCGAGTAATACCTCCAATACCCGATGCGACAGAATCATTCTGTTTTACTCTCGTAATGCCTCCCACATCAGATGAAGATTTTGCTCTTGTAATACCGCCGATATTTTTTGTATCTTTGCTGACAGAATCTTTATTACATTTGACACTTGAAGATACCGGCATTAAATTTTTCCCATCAGATGAACACCCAACATAACTAACCGTGTAATCCTTGGTAAAAAAATTGCGAATTCCGTTATGTACATTGATAAACATAATCCGGATTACATTCTTATATGGTTTATCAATGACAATACCATAAAATCTCTGCAGTGGAACAGAAGATGATTGAAAACTGCTTGTTTTCACAGGTTGAATAGCACTTGTTTTTTCTTCTTCCTGCAATTTAAGCAATGCGGAAGAATACTTTGATATATATTTAGCATCTGCAGGATGAAAATTACCCATGTTAGGAGAAGCATAAAACGAGTAGATTGTTCCTATTTCATAATATTCTGAAGGATATCTGGAATCATACGGATCTATATTTCTCATAAATTCACTCCTTAATCTAAAGTGTACTGTCTTTCATTCAAAGGTATTTCGTCAATCCATCTTCTCTTAATAATGTCATATATTGTGACTTCAAGCATACCTTTTTTCTTATCAACCTGCATGAATATCCTGTATTTTTTTCCGCCCGGATGAGGAATATTGATAGTTCCCAACTTATGAACACCGTTGATATTTTTCTGATAAATTTTAATCTCTACGGAAGAAATATTGTTTCCGGTTGAAACGACTTCCTGATATATTCCGTGAAAAGTTATTTTGTCTAAAGCTGTATCTTTGATCGGCGTACCCTTTTCTATGATGGGGAAAAATTCATTTGTTTCATCATCCCACGCACCATAATCAGAGTCAACAACATCATCTATCAATGATTCATCCCGGCATCCGATAGCCGCAAGACCACGAACAATGCTTGTTAAAACTTCACTTTCTAATGCCCTGTTTCGCTTCATTGCTTTAATGACATTATCTTTTTCGATAGATTTGCTCGATACTCTGCTTGCCCCGAATTTATCAACCAACAAATCCTGAACAGCAGGTATCATAGAAGAACCGCCCGCTAAAATAACATGGTCTATATCATAACAATCATCAATACCGCCATTTTCAAGACAGGTATCAATCAATCGTTCTATTTCTTCTAACTTATCTTCTATTGAGTCTGTAAAGTCATCACGATAAAATGACCTTTCGTCCAGCTTCACATTTCTTCCTATATAAGAAAAAGTATATTTCTGGGCTCTCGAAAGATCACATTTGCATTTCTCAACCGCAGTAATAAAGCGGATTCCTTCTTCCGATCTATGTAATTCTTCCCATGCATCCTTCGGTGTCTGAGCGTTCAGCCTGAATTCTCTGACGATTCTTTTCAAACCGTATTTCTTATTGTCACAGAAACTATTCATGAAAAATAATCTGGTCAGTTCTTCACCACCCAACGTTATTCTTTCCTTTGCTATTGTTTCATGAGGGTGCAGCCGATCCGTTCCGACTTGATTTTTAAGATTCACAATAGCTAAATCAAGAGTACCGCCGCCAAAATCAAATACTAATACCGTCTTATCATGCTGAAGATTCAAACCATAATGTACAGCAACAGCAACAGGCTCAGAAACGAACTCCGTACGGCTTTCAGCTTGTTCTATGGAATCATAGAAGCCAGCTTTTACCAGTGCTTTCTTCAGTATATTTTTTTGAATATCGCCATACTGAACGGGAACACCCATAACGACGCCGGACATTTCAATGTCAAGCTCCTGCACCGCTTTCTCTGCTTTTAAACGCAAAGCCCTTAAAATACCTGCAATCAAATCTATTCCTGAATATTTTTTATTTCCAACATAGTATGATAAATTGCTGCCTTTCGTCTCTAAATCAAGTTTTATGCGCTTAATCAAAAGTTGTCCTGTCTTATTTCCGCCGTGCTGTAAAAATTCATTGACTGCTTTTTCTCCACCGACTATTTTACCATTTTCGTTGACAAAGACAACGGAAGGTAATGTTTCACGCGGAAGCGTATCCTTTACATCAATAACCAATGTATGTTCAGCATGATCATCTCCGACAAATCGAATGGCAATAGAAGAATTCGTTGTTCCAAAGTCAATTCCATACTTATAAACCATAACTTACTCCTATTTCTTTAATTTTTTATTTTTTTTATTTCTTTCTTGGAGGCTTTTTATTCCTTTAAGCGTATGGGTAAATTTAATTTTGCTTTCTTTAGGATAGCCTTTCTTTTTGGGTTGAGGCTCATCAGGTGTGATCTCATCTATACATACTTCTGCTAATACTTTGTTTTCTGTATCGTCCTCATCACGATAACTGAACCCCAATGTTCTTATTTTCACTTCTGAAATATCATCAAGGTTATCCGTCAGAAATACTTTGTGTCTTTGTGGATCATAAGAAACCCTACTTCTTCTCCTCCATAAATCAAAATCCTCAACCGTATCTACACCCAATGCAGTAAGTCCAGTTCTGAATGCTTCAACAACTGTAAATAGTTTTCTTGCTATTAGGTTGCTGTCAATTTCTTTTTTTGTATCCTTGATGCTTGCGGTCAAATCCTCCAAATCCTGCATAGGAACATAAAGGCTGCTGAATATTTCCTGACTCTGGGACTTTACAATTCGTTCAGTTGTATTTAATTTTCTCTGCACTTTTCTCTGATTTTGCTCCAACAAGCCAATTAACCGCAGTGCCATACCACTGTTTTTCTCGCTTAAATGTAAAAGTTCCTCGCATATATCATGAACAGATATTCTGCGGTCTGATACCAGAACACTGCTAATACTATCAAGCATATACTGAACAGGTTTGCCGCATAATCCGTTCAGTAACCGTGCGATTACCTGACATTTGTTGTTAAAAGTCAAGGAAAAATCCAATATATACTGCCATGTCTCTGTTTCCTGTATTTCGTTGAATAGCTGTGAGTAATCAAATATTTTTTCATCGGCTGCTACAGCATTTAGCAGAATTTCTAATAATGATTGATTGGTATCATCCGCAGTAAAGTCTGTTGTTTTATTGTATTCTTTCCTTAAATACGGAACAAGCAATTCAGCGTGATGAATCAAAAAGTTTTTATATATATCAGATTCAATATCAATCTCTGCTTGAATGTGAAGATAAACCAGAAAAGCAATGGCAATTGACCTATTATCTTCTTGTTCAAGTATTTTAAGATAACGGCAGCAAAAATCATCGTTCAATAATTTTTCTCTGTATTCATCAGTTACAATTCCTGATTTTATATAGGAGGAGACAAATTTTTCTTCATCCGATAATTTTGATGTAGCTTCAAGAGATTGATATGCCTCTTGTCTTCTTCTGTTTATTTCGTCATCAGAAAGTAATTGACAATATCTGTTAAGAACTAAAAAATATTGGCTGAATTTCTCAACGAATGTTTCGTTTTTACGCAATTCTTCCTCTAAATCCTTTAGTTCTTTCAGTAAACAATTAAATGTTTTTCTTCTTTCCGATGAATCAGCAGATGATTTTTCATTGTCTGCAGAATCCATATCCGTTTCAGCATCATCTGATAATGAAGAAATCTCTTGACTAATTTTTTCAATTTTAGTAGTCTTTTCGTGAATTTCAGCTTTTTGACTATCAATTTTTTGATAAAGAGTTTCCACCTGATCACATAATTTCTGAATGATAGGAGTATATTCTGTTGACAAAAAATCTTCTTCGAATACAGCAATGCCATTTTCCATACTTTCGTAGGGGAGAAGTATATCTTCCAGAAGATTGGTGGGAGAACGATCCATACAATAATCATGCAATGGCCGATATTTCTTTGCCCATTTCAATGACAGAATAGTATCAGAACAGCAAATAAATTTCGTGATCTCCGGAAGATGAAACCTTTCCAAAGCTTCTACTGTTTCAGGAGTGTTTTCCATCTCCGAAAATACAGACTGCATGATATACTCGCTGGCAGATAAATTAACATTTGCATATAATTTAGCCATTATCTTTCTTGCGTTCATTTTACGAATTCCTTTCATAGCAATTAAAACAATAGGGAATCTTCCAAAATAAAGTATTGTGACAATTACAGCATAAGCACTGTGATTTAGGAATGCTCAAAACGTTTTCCAAATAATACTGAAAAATTTGTTTTCGGGAAAAAGAAAAATTTTCTTTTGTAAAAAAGCAAATTAAATGCGCCGCATCATTAACCACTTTACGACATTCACTCGTATCAATCGCAGAACCATTTTTCAGACAGAATAGAATACCGTTCATAATAGAGTCTAACAAATCGCTTATAATTCTTTCCTCCGTATCCGGAATAATGGTACCGGTGATATGATTTGACAAATGATTCCTGAGTTCATTGATGATTTCACAAACACCTATGTATGATTGGTGTAGCTGTTCATCTATAAACATCAATACATCCGTTACCAAAACAGATGTAACATCGGTCATATTTTTATACTTCAACAATATTCTCTCCGCAATAAGATAATTTGCCTTGAATCTCTCCAAATCATCTAAACGTTTCTCTATTTTTTTTGTATCTATATGATTTTCCTTTTTAACTTCATTCGTAAATGAATAAGAATGGTAAATTGTTAAAACGGAACTGCCGATAAACAAACACGGATCTATCTCATTTTCACAGAGATTATCTCGACATGCTTCTAAATAATCAGAAAATAATCCCAAAGTATTATCCTCTTTTCTTTGCAAAAGTATTAATACACCATCTGAAAACGTGAATTTTGTTTATATTGTATCATAGAGATCATGGACAGTCAATTAAGCCATTCAATCTTTCGATATGGTCTTTTAGTGAAATACCAATTTTTGATTTTCAATATCAAGAATGAGTTTATTAATTTCACAACATATAGTATGATTTTTTCAAAGTTGGAAACTGGTATAAATAGAACGTTTGTGTCATCCCTTTCATGATTGTTCTCGGCAATGATCATTATACAGATATATAAAAATACTGTGAGGAATGCTGTGTGAACGGCATTCCTCACAGTATTTTGATTAATCAAACAGCAACTTTACCGGTTTCTAT
>CACYDC010000055.1 GCA_902773025.1 uncultured Ruminococcus sp. | reverse complement strand
TACTGATCGGAATGCGAAGCAACGCCAAACGTAACACCTGTACTGTTTTCAAACTCAATTAAATCAATATCTATGTTTTGGATTAACTCAAGCATTGCATAGGATGCACAGGTGATCCATGTTCGCTCATTATCTGAGTTTAACGTAATCAAGTTGTAACCCCATTTCTACGAGTTTTTTTCGATCTATTTTTCCGTTGATGTTTTTAGGGAGCGGTTTTGCAGTGCAGTACAGCAGATGCGGACGGGAATAGGAGGACAGATTCCGTGAAACTGTTTTTAATCGTTCATTTATTTGATCTGTAGGATTTACGGTGGCAATAAATACGGCAATCTTTTCTCCGGCAACAGCATCAGGGTAACCGAACACACCGATTTCATCAACCAAATCATTCATCGCAGAATAAAGTCTGTTTTCTAATCCTGCAACACCTATCCGATACCCATTCACTTTCAATATATCCTTTTTCCTGCTGATAAAATATAAAAAACCATCCTCATCTATTTTGAAAAGATCTCCCGAACGCAAACATCTTTGACCTGTATCATCTAAAAAATAACACTGTTCAGCAGTAGCCGAATTATGCCAATATCCGGACATAACATTTTTTCCTTTTATGACCAATTCCCCGATCCCATTTGAGTCTACATCCTCCAGCCATACTTTAACGTCATCAAGCGGCAGACCACATGAACCTGCAAGTACTTTGTCATAGCGGCCGATTGGCATGATTGATACACGTTTGCACTCTGTCAGTCCATACATTGGAAGCACTTCCGCAGAAGGAATCACCTCTTTCAAATTTTGTATCAAACTGACGGGAAAGACATCACCTGTTGATGTAATATAGCGGATGGAAGAAAGGTCAACTTTCTGAAGCAGTCTTGTACGCAGCAACATATTGAGCATTGAGGGCATAGCCGGAAAACCTGTTATTCTTTCTTTTGCAAGGAAAGTCACAATCTTCTGAAACGGCATTTCCGGCGGGATCACAAGACACGCCCCTGACGACAGTGCAAGAAATATCTGATATAATCCATAATCAAAAGAAAGCGGAAGGCAACATAATATTCGATCGTTGGAAGTGTTTTGCAGTCTTTCGTTTATGGCGTGGATACAAAACTCTACGCTACTTTCTTCTGCTACCACGCCTTTAGGTGTTCCGGTAGAACCAGACGTATAAAGGATATAAACGATAGGATCCGCAACAGCAGACGATATAGTCTGCACAACAGTATTTTTAGCCATGCACATTAGATTGTCAAAAGAAACAGATCTAACATCTGCCTGTGTACATATATTCCCAATGATCATGACCGGCTCTGAACTTTGAATGATCTCTGAAACACATTCTTCCGATATTCCCGGCGGAACAGGTATAAAGCATATTCCCATACTTATGCAGGCTAAAATAATTACAGCAACCGAAAGTTTCCTTTCTGCATATATCAGTATCCTGTCTCCCGGATTCAAGCCGTACTGCATAAAGACGCTCCGGATCTTTATGCATAAATCATCAATTTCAGAATAGCTTAAACTTTCCGAAGCATCACTTAGAATAATCTTTTTTTTGTCCGTATGACCGGATATAAGCAAATCATAGAGCATTTTATTTCCTTTCGAGCGTTACCATAAGAGGACGATTTTTAGTCTTGGCGGCATTTTCTTTGGTCAAGCGAACGGTATGAACGATTGATTCTGTTAATTCCGTTATGGCTGCAATTTCTTTATCCGATTTGCCCTCTGCAATAGAGATCAGGCATCTGTCAATACGCTCCTGTGAAAGCATTGATTGTATCTCTGCAACTTTCCTGTCTTCTTCTTCTGTAAAGATCCTTCCGCCGGGAATGGGACCTTTATTGTAGATCCAGTAAGCCATATCTTCAAGATCCGTTTCTCCTTCCCAAAATCCTGCTGAAGGCGGTTGGTCTATCACTTCAGAACGACATCCGATCAATGAAGCCAGTATCTTTACTTCCGACTTATAAAGATGTGCAATCGGTTTGAAATGTCCTAAATTATCTCCAAACGGCAGAAAAAAACCCATTTCGATTTCAGTTCTGTTAGAATTACTCGGAATCAGATACCCTTTATCCTGATAAGTTGAAATAATTGCTGTCCTGAGCGAACAGTTGGCACGTGCCGGGTCTAATAAACTATCCGGCTGAAACGCCTCATTCGGTGCAGCATCGTGCATGATCTCGATTAAAGTTTTGTTCATAGTGCCAAGCTGAATGATGGCCAAATGCACTCCCAAATCATCCGCAAGGTTTATCGCATTTTGAGTATATTTTTCTTCCAGCCCTTCCTGAACCACTGTAAACAACCTGAGATTTTCCTTACCAACGGCTTTTTCACAAAGACGAGCGACAACATCCGAGTCCAGTCCTCCGGACACCGGAATGGCAATTTTATAATTTGGTTTTGCTTGTTCATAAATAAATACAAGTATTCTTTCAAGCTCATCTTTAAGTTCCAAGACAGTTTTCACTGGCGTTTCCGTCCTTTCTAATAACATAGTACCCATACTTATCTTTATATCTTGCTAAAAAAGCGGTGCGAAAACTTGTCAGTCTGACATTGAGTTCCGACAGCTTACGAAAAGCGTCTGTTAAAAAACGATACAGCGGTGATGTATTTGCGTATCCGAAAATCTGAAAGGAATCTGTATAAATCATGTCAAATATGTTTTCAGATAAATAAGAAGTCATTTCTTCTTCGGAGTCAAAAAAACCATATTCCTCAATTATCATTTCACCCTGTCGCTTTGAAAGCAGAAACGATACCGCAGAACCGCCAAGTTGTATTTCCTGTACAGGATCAAAACGATGATACTCCTCCGCCACGTTAAAAAGAGCAGTGCCGGAATCAGTCAAATACAGATTCGTGATCTGAAAAGCTTGTACAACAGCAAGTGTCCCCATTCCTTTTATACTGAGTGGTGAAGTATGTTCGAGAGCCAATTTTTTTAGCAAAAGGTAAGCCGGTGCAGGTGATGAAAAATCTTCTGTTGTACGAACATCAAAAAACAGGAGCGGTTCTTTATTGGTATGATCCAGTGTGCATTTTAAAGGCGGGATCATCCAATCTGTATTACTGTCACGCAGGTCAGTCGGTTTGTGATAGTTGCTTGACAATTCATACAACGCAGTAAACGTATCCGTATAAAACGGGTGTACATTTGGCTCATAACTTCCGCAATCATCTTTCTCTTGATCGTTTATAAATGAAATATACAATACTATTTTCTCCTTTCTGACAGCGTTCTTGCCATATAAATAAGCTCTTTTTCCAAAAGCTCCGCCGAAACAGAAAATTCTTTCGAAAGTGCTGTATACATATTTTGTACGTTTAAAAAATCAATTTCGGGTTTCTGCATTCGGTATCCGGCATACCATTCATCTTTGCATTTACACTGATATGACAGCAGCGGCTGCAATGTTTTTTGACAAGGATCGTTGCGATAAGCATCGAACAAAGCAAGAACATCTTCCCGGCAGTCATCGCATAAATATGGCATATGAAGAATTTTAGACTTTTCTTCATAATAATTCCTGTACCATGATATTTGGATCCGTCTTAATTGTACATCAGAAAAGCTTGAAAGCACTTCAGCGATTGCCCAAAGAGATGTACATTGATACAGCCCCATTCTCCATAACTGTTCCAAGAGTGTACCGGGACGGATGTTATAGGCAAACAAAGCGATACAGGAAACATTCTGCTCAAGTAATTTTCGGATAGATGATCGAGCAGAAGAAATACTGACGGCTTCGTTTACAAAAGGAAAACCGATTCCAATATTAGCACATATCTGGATTCCCATGCTGTGTGCAGTTTCGATCACATCCTGTACAGTTTTAAATTCGGTGTTTTTATTGATACTATTTCTAAGCAGCCAATCATCTGTACTTTCCACTCCGATCTCCAATGTGATCTTGTCTGCCCTGATATTATCCTTTAATAAGCGTAATTTTTCGCATGAAATACTATCAGCCCGTGTTTCACAAGTAAATTCATTGCATTTTATATCGGAAAGAATATCAAAAACTTTGATCAAAAAATCGTGTGGCACTTCTTCTTCGTCCAACATACTTCCGATAGGGCTTACCACTACTTCGTGTAATCTTTTGGGAAGCTGTTCGATTTTGTATCTTATTTCCTTCAATACAGCTTCCTGATCTAATAAGTGTTCCTGACCATATCCATAGTTACACATTGTGCAGCCACCTTTTAGATCATGAGAACAGCCACGGCTCATAAAGAAAATCTGTGCAAAAAATTGATCATAAATACGCTCCAATCGTATATCACAAAGATATTTCATCGGAAAAGAACGCCTTCTGTTATAAACACCTTTCATAACCTGCCGTAAAACAGGGTTCACCAGCCTGTATTCATCACTATTGGTACTCATGAAAGTTTCCTCTCTACAGTTTGATAAACAGTACCTATCGTCTGAAATATCTCGTAAAAATCATCTTCCAGAGGGTCAAATTCTATATCAAATTCATCTTCCAGTTCCACCTGCAAGGTAACAAGCTGAAGCGACTCCATTCCAAGATCATCAATAAGCGACATTTCGCTACATAATGACTGTACTTCTTTTTCAAGTGCCCTGTTGATACATTTGTTGATTCCGGCAAGAAGAATATCATTCATATGTTCTCATCCTTTCATATAACAGTGCTATTTAACGGATATGTCTTAACTGCCTTTCGCATAATAACACTCTCTGCTCCTTTTTTTATAACTATTGTCGGTAAATCTCTGCATAGAAACATAGCTCTCGATTCAGTTACAGAATATGCTCCCGCATTAAAAAAAAACAACCGATCTCCCGGTTGAACACACGGTAAAGATACATTTTTAGCTAATATATCACTGGCAGTACATAGTGATCCACAAATCGTATATGTTTCAAGCAAATCATTGCCTGATCCATGTCTGATTATAGGCGGAATCTGATGACCGTCAATCTGACCATAATAACTTAGCTGATGTATGCCGCCGTCAACAATAATGAAACTTTTTCCACATTGCTTTTTGACTTCCAAAACAGTTGTAACATATGCTCCAACAGAATAGGATAAAAATCTGCCGCATTCCAATACGATCTC
>CACYDC010000054.1 GCA_902773025.1 uncultured Ruminococcus sp. | reverse complement strand
TTTGGAGTAAAGAGGTTTCGCACTCTGCGGAGTGCGACCAAAGGCTCCGCCTTTGGAAACCGCGGCCTTTGAAAAGGCCGGCGAAACTTTATAATTGTCGTCTTACTATGTGTTACGCTGTTAACTAAGAACCGCGGGAACAACTCTCGAACGCTTACCACGCAGTGAGCGAAGCGAACGGAATCGTGAACACGACTGCCCGGGTACCGGTTTGATTGACAACGAGTGAATTTTATAATAGAATAGTATATGTAATCAGAATATGGAATGAAAATTGCGGAGGGAAAAATGGAAAATACGTTTTTTAATATTTCATCAGATATTCTTTTACTCGGTGAAACGGCGCTGGAAAAGGCAGCTCCTATTTTTAAAAGAATAAATGAAATAACAGAATATAACCAGCTTAAAATGCTCAGGGCTTTTCAACACGCAAGGGTCAGCGAAAGTCTGTTTGCAGGCACTACCGGCTATGGTTATGACGACAGGGGCCGTGAGGCACTGGATAGTATCTTCGCTGAGGTCCTCGATACAGAGGACGCTCTCGTTCGTCATAATTTTGCAAGCGGTACCCACGCGCTGACAGTCGCACTGTTTGGTGTGCTTCGACCCGGGGATACGATGCTCTGCGTTACCGGTACACCATATGATACCATTCAGGGTGTGATAGGCTTCGGGAAAAATTATACCGGTTCTCTTCAGGATTTCGGCATAAAGTATCAGCAGCTTGATCTTCTCGAAAATGGTACGGTCGATTATGAAGGTATCAGCCGTGCGCTAAGACCTGATACCAGAATGGTTTATATCCAGCGCTCAAGAGGCTATTCTCTGCGTCCTACTCTGCTTAAAGACGATATAAAAAAAATATCGGATACTGTCAGGAATATTGCCCCCGATTGTATTATTATGCTTGATAATTGCTACGGTGAATTTACTGAATTTACTCCGCCGGGCAAATATGTCGATCTTATGGCAGGTTCGCTTATAAAAAACCCGGGCGGCGGCATCGCTCCTACTGGCGGTTATATCGCAGGCAGAAAGGACCTTGTTGAAGCCTGCGCTTTCAGACTGACTACTCCCGGTACGGGAAAAGAAATTGGCTGTACTCTCGGCCAGAACCGTGAATTATTCATGGGCGCATTCAACGCTCCACATGTTACAGGTGAAGCGCTCAAAACCGCTGTGTTTGGCGCAGCTCTTTTCGGTTTGCTCGGATATGGAGTGACACCGGAATATGATGAACCGCGCGGAGATATCATTCAGGCTGTGATGCTCGGAAACGAACAGCGGCTTATAAAATTCTGCCAGGGTATCCAGGCTGCTTCACCGATCGATTCCTTCGTTACACCGGAACCATGGGATATGCCCGGCTATGACAGTAAGGTAATAATGGCCGCAGGCGCCTTTACAATGGGCTCGTCGATCGAGCTTTCTGCAGATGCGCCGCTGCGTGAACCTTATGCCGTGTGGATGCAGGGCGGACTGAATTTTCACAGCGGAAAAACCGCTATGCTTTTGGCTGCGGAAAATATGCGTCAGCTTGAAAAATCATGAACCCTGCGGAAAAATCCAATAATAAGCCCTTGCTGTGCGCCGCAGCATCCTGCGTTTCCGTAATTATCCTTAAATATCTGTGTAATGCCGTTCTGCTGCTTACGTTTCTGAAGGATACGAAATACAGCGATATGATATTTTTGATGATTGTCACAACAGTGACTCAGGTTTTTCCAATCGCAGTTATTTATAAACCTGCATACAAAAGACTGTCGCCGCTTATCATTACGGATAGAAAAAAGAGGAAGAATATATCGTTTAGCCTGCTTGTTTCAGCAGCCGGTTTTCTGATATGTACCGTGCTGAATTTTATAATATCTGTTTTACTTATGCCGTCTGAAAATTCAGGTGTTTATATACCTGATGACCTTACCGGTATTGTCGTTTCAGTTTTCGCCGTGTGTGTTTTTCCGGCAGTACTTGAGGAGCTTCTTGTTCGGGGAGCAATGCTGAATTCGCTGCGTATATACGGAGATCTTGCAGCTGTTATGATATCCGCTGCGGCCTTCGGCGCTTTGCATAATAGCATTTCATCAATGCTTTATGCTTTTTTATGCGGAATAGTGCTGGGTTGTGTCAGAATATATACAGGCAGACTTTCAGCATCGGCGGCAGTGCATTTTCTGAACAATCTGCTTGCTCTGATATTCTGTTTCACTAAATAATTATACGAAAGAAGGACAATGCATGGAAAATGATGAATATTTCATGCGGCTGGCAATCGATCAGGCTAAAAAAGCTTATGAAATAAATGAGGTGCCTATCGGCGCCGTTGTCGTAAAGGACGGCATAGTGGCAGGCGCCGGTTTTAACCGCCGGGAAACAGGTAAAAATGCTTTGTATCACGCTGAACTTGCCGCAATTAATGACGCTTGCCGGAAGCTTAACGGATGGCGGCTATGGCAGTGTGAACTGTATGTAACATTGGAGCCATGCCCGATGTGCGCAGGGGCAATCATTAACTCACGAATAAAAAGGATCGTTTACGGATGTGAGGATAAAAAAGCGGGATCTGTAAAGTCGGTTATCAATCTTTTTGAACTGCCGTATAACCATAAGCCCGAATACTGCGGCGGCGTACTTGCTGATGAATGTTCAGCGCTTCTTTCTGATTTTTTTAGGGAACTTCGTATAAGAAAAAAATCAGCTCATGATTAGCAGATCATATAAATTTAGAAACCGGGTGATCTAATGAAAAAAATAACAGCATTGTTATTATGCGTGACGACTGTTTTAGCGGCAGTGTTTATTCCGACAGGTTTAAATACCTATGCCTATGAAAAACATAACAGCAAAATAGCAAGGATCGTTACAAATGTGCATAACAAAGAAAAAAATCTTCCTCCTTCATCCGATGAGATCGAAGAAGAACTTATAATATATGACAACACATCAAAAAAATATCATACCTATGATATATGGGAAAATATTGTTTGTGTCGGAAGAATAAAAAATAACAGCGTTGACGGTTATTATAAAAAAGGGGATCTTGTCAGGATAATCGGGAAATACAAAAGCTCTGCAAATACTATCGTTTATACAAAAGGCACCGGAGTCAATTATGTCGAGTCCGAAATAATCGAATTTCTCCCGCTTGAATATCAGCCTGAGGAAAACGAAAAATTCAATGATATGCCGGTCCTGCCTGCTGAGGATGTATTGGAAGAAGCATATATCTATATAGGCGCGGATGACCATGGACTGCCGTGTTACCGTGCCCGTGATGAGTACTATGATGATTATGGAAGTTCTCTGGAAGTATCCTATGATAAAAGCATGATAAGACGATATGGAAAGCTTAACGATCCACTGACAGTCTATTCCTCATCTGATGAAAAGATATCAAAAACAACCGTTCCCAAGGGTTCATATGTTGGTATTATGGAATACAGATACGGTGAAAAATACGGTATGTTCACTATCTATAACAATGGAAAGCCTTACTATATTCCCGAATTCATTTCAGTAAGATCAGGCAAGGCTTCTCTGGAACTTATGGACTACGGCTTTGTTCCGTCGGGTTCTGATAAGGTATACGGTATGGACAGCAAAACTGCCCTTAATCAGTACGCATACATAAATACCATTGAAAGCGATAAAACAAAGGTGATAAAAAAAATAGCTCCTAAAGCCCCATTGTATTTTTGCTTCAAGGGCAGAGAGATTTCGATGTATAATATTACCGGAAGTGATACGCTTGATGTCATAGATGAGGACAGCAGTGCATTTACTTGTCTGTATGATGAGCTTGTGTTCAAAGTTGACAAAAACCTGTTTTTTATTATTACAACAGCAAAAAAACAATGATACGCAAAAACAAAGGCCCCAAACGTTATGAATAAAAATTCAGTATCGTTTGAGGTCTTTGGAATATAACCGCAAAGTATGTCCCCCGGGTCTCGCCTGCCGGCTCGGTCGGCGCTGCTGCTGCGCAGCGGTGTCCACAGGACACCCGCGCCCTCTGAGGCGGCGGGTGCCATATACCCGTTCAGTGGGAGTAAAATCTCCCACTGAACGTCAGCAAGCCTACGGCTTGCCTTTGCTTGTTGAAAGCAAAGCTTT
>CACYDC010000053.1 GCA_902773025.1 uncultured Ruminococcus sp. | reverse complement strand
TCTTTGGTGAAACAAAAACGGAATGGCACTACCCGTGATTCATAAAAGTTAACGGTTTTGATGAAAGTGGTGTAAGACTGAATTGGGTGCGCAGGCTCTGCGCCGGTAAAATATTCAAAATATTGTATAGATTTTTGATTTATAGTATGGTATAATTACCTTAGCTATACTTCATTCTGCTAAAATATGAAATTCAGCTTAAAACCATAATAACCACACTGTACAGAATGAATGGTAAGTTTTTCTTAGGGGGAAAATAATATAATGACTGTTAACGGAAAAACCTATAATTTCGGTATATTCCTTAAAATAGTGTTTTTTTGTGTATTTGCATTCAGCATAATTATCGGCGCTTATCTGACTGAAAATTCAAATTCTAAATTAGAATATGGCAATGTAGATTATATTGAAAAATGGACTGTTACTGATTCATCTGGAAAAAGCTTTATTGCAGGAAGAAGCTATACAGATCAAAGAGCGCTTAATGAAGACTTTATAATAACTGCACGGCTGCCAGATAATATAAGGCCGGGACAGGTAATATGCTTTCAGAACAGAAGCAACGTCAAGGTATATATAAACGGAGAATTGAGGAAGTCCTTTGACAGAGTAAAGGATACAGGAGTACCCGGAGGCTCAATGAAGGAATTTTATATTACAGTTCCAATAGGTGACAAGGATAAAGGCGCAGAGCTTAAAATGATAAGATACAGCACTGACTGGAATCCTGTTGTTGTGCCTGAAACGTTTATTACAACATCAAACGGAGTTTACGGCTATATGATATCAATGTACGGACTGCCGTTTGCTTTGACAATGGTGCTTTTTGTTGCGTCTATACTGGTATTGATTGTTGCCGCATTTATATGTATCATCAATAAACTCAGCATGGATATGATATATGCCGCACTTGGCATACTTAATGTATCGTGCTGGCTTCTGTCGGTTTCACAGTTTACTCCGTTTGTAACCGGGTGTTATTATGTTGACGGACTGATGGGCTTTCTTTTCAGCATGATGATGCCGTTTCCATTGCTGATATATATTGATCTGCTTCAAAAAAAGCGTTATCACAAAACATTTGTAATACTTTTTGCCATATCGCTTGCAAACTTTATTATCTGGTTTGTTCTTCATTTCACCGGAGTATTCTCATTCCAGGATGCTATCGGTTACATTGATGCTGTTCTTGCTGTAATAAGTCTGTGTGTTTCTATAACATTTTTTCTGGATATACGCAGCGGGAAAATCAAAACCTATAATTATACGGTTGTCGGTTTTCTGACATTTGTAGTATTCAGCCTTATCGAAATAATTATCATAGTATTCAATCAAAGTGACAAAAGTATGATTTCTATGATAATTGGTCTTGTGAGTCTTCTTGTTATGGTGGTTATACAGCAGATAAGTGATACTATGAAGCAAAAAAACACTCTTGAGCAGGAATTGTATGACAAAAGTCTAGAAAATGAACAAATGCTTATCCATATAGTACAGACGCTTGCCGGAACTATAGACGCTAAGGATACATACACAAATGGTCATTCCGGACGAGTTGCATATTATTCAAAAGAAATAGCCAAACGCTTCGGATACAATGAGTCCGAACAGGATGATATTTATATCATGGGTCTTCTGCACGATATAGGCAAGATCGGCGTACCCGATGCAGTTATAAATAAGCCTGGCAGACTTACGGATGAAGAATTTGAACTGATAAAAAAACACCCTGTTATCGGTGCAAATATACTTTCAAATATAAAGGAAAAGCCGGAGCTTGCTGTAGGTGCAAAGTGGCACCATGAAAGATACGGCGGAAAAGGATACCCGGACGGTATCAAGGGTGAGGAGATACCTGAACAGGCAAGGATAATTGCTGTTGCCGATGCGTATGACGCAATGACGAGCTGCCGGAGCTATCGTGATCCAATGCCTCAGCAGCGTGTCAGAGAAGAAATAGAGAATGGTATCGGTACTCAGTTTGATCCCAAATTTGCGGAAATTATGCTTGATATGATTGATGAGGACGAGAATTACGATCTGCGTGAAAAAAATTATACTCCGAAGAAGGGGTGATGCTTTATCGAACGTGTAAAACAAAACGTCAGCAGTGATAACAAAAGTCTGACAAAATACCTGAATGTCATAGAGGTATGGGCTTTGTCGATTGGATGCGCAGTCGGATGGGGTGCATTCGTAATGAACGGCAGTACATTCCTTCCGCTTGCGGGTCCATGGGGTACAGCTATAGGAATGGTTATTGGCGCAGGAATAATGCTGCTTATAGGTATCAACTATCATTTCCTGATGAATAAATATCCTGATAACGGCGGGACTATGACATATTCTGCACATGCTTTCGGATACGATCATGGACTTCTGAGCTCATGGTTTCTGATTCTGGTTTACATTGCCATTATGTGGGCGAATGCTACAGCAATTGTACTTATTGTGCGCAATCTGTTTGGCAAATCTTTGCAATGGGGGTTTCATTATCAGGTAGCAGGCTATGACGTATTCGGCGGAGAGGCACTGCTTACACTTGGAATAATTCTGATTTTTGGATGTGTCTGTATGTTCAGCAAAAGACTTGCTGTAGTGATGCAGACTGTAATGGCAATACTGTTGGTTTGCGGAGTAGTTGTATGTGCGGCAGTTGTGCTGAACAAAAACGGCAGTTTTTCATCTCTTACACCGGCGTTTTCTCCGTCTGACGGAAATGGTGTTAAGCAGGTTATTGGTGTTATTATGCTTATGCCGTGGGCTTTTGTGGGATTTGAATCCATCTCAAATTCTACACAGGGGTTTAAGTTCTCTCCCAAAAAGTCTATATGGATAATGCTTGCCGCACTTATAGCAGGTACATTGTGCTATGTACTTCTTGTATTTATTGCAGCAGCCGATCATCCCGATAAATACTCAAACTGGGCAGAATATATGGCTGATCTTGGTAATCTTGAGGGTTATGAAAGTATCCCGACTTTCTATGCAATAAATAATTCTATGGGAACTCCGGGACTGGTTATTTTGGGAATAGCTGTACTTGGCGGAGTTGTCACAGGTCTTGTGTGAAATATTATCGCTGCAAGCCGGCTTATGTATTGTATGTCTCAGGACGGTGTTCTGCCGCAGTGGTTCGGACTTCTTGATAAAAAAGGTAATCCATACAATTCTGTAATGTTTCTTATTATTATTTCATTGTTTGTACCCTTTGTCGGACGTGCTGCAATAGGGTGGATAGTGGA
>CACYDC010000052.1 GCA_902773025.1 uncultured Ruminococcus sp. | reverse complement strand
GCTTTGTGTATGACTTGTAAGCTCTTCTCCCTCGATCTGCTGAATGTTGAACACAAAAATATCAAGCTGACGTTCTTTTGTGATCTCCGGATTTTTCTGACGCAATGAGCCTGCTGCTGCGTTACGCGGATTTTTAAATGTTTTCTCCTCATTTTCCTCTTGTCTTGCAGTCAGCTGCTCAAAGCTTTGTATTGACATATATACCTCGCCCCGTACCTCAAGATATGGTATCGGACGGCTGAGTTTCATCGGCAATGAGCGGATCGTTTTAAGGTTATCGGTAATATCCTCACCAACCCTGCCATCGCCTCTTGTAGAGCCCCTCACAAAAATACCGTTGCGGTATTCTGCGGAAACCGAAAGACCGTCTATCTTAGGTTCAACAACATATACAGGTGATCCTACTGTTTCATTTACCCTGCGGTCGAATTCAAGGATCTCCTGAGGCGAAAAAGAGTCGTGAAGGCTTTCCATAGGCACAGTATGCTCAACAGGCGAAAATTTTTCCGCAGCTGCGCCGCCGACACGCTGTGTCGGGGAATCCGGTGTTATAAGCTGAGGATGATCATTTTCTATCTGTTCCAATTCACGAAGCATCATATCATATTCATGATCACTGATCTCAGGTGAATCCTCATTATAGTATCTGTTATTATGGTAAAGTATTTGTGAGCGAAGTTCCTCCGCTCTTGATTTTATCTGATTTATATCCATTTCATTTACTCCAGTACTAATTAATATCAGCTATACGCGCCTTTGCCCGGTGCGCGGAAATTAATTTTTAAAATACTGTTCCTTTACATTAACAGAATTTACACAAGTTTTTTGGGAAAGGGGTCCGGGGGATAACCCTTTTTTTTAAAAAAGGGTTTCCCTCGGCAGGGTTTGGGACAGAGTCCCAACAAAGACGCCGGGCCGCCGTTTGTTGTCAGCATATGTAATAAAAGCCCTGAGTTCAGACACAGCTTTCCAAAGCGATTCTGACCATATCGTTGAAGGTATTCTGACGTTCCTCGGCGCTGCACTCCTCACCTGTAAGCGGACAATCGGAAATCGTACATATACAAAGCGCATTTTTTCCTGTCCGCGCTGCATTGTAATAAAGCGCCGCGCTTTCCATTTCAGTTGCAAGCACACCCATTTTCTGCCAATCGGCAAGGTTTCCGGTATCGTTATAAAATGTATCCGTACACAGTACTGTGCCGACATATGGTTTTTTACCCAAAGCTTCGGCAGCGGCATCAGCCTTTTTAAGAAGGGAATATGATGCAGCAGCAGCAGGTCGGCAAGGAAGTCCGTACTGGTCGGCATAGCTTGAAGCCGTACAGGACGCCAGCGCAAAAACTATATCCCTGAGATGAAGCTTTTCACTTATTGCGCCGGCGGTACCGATACGTATTATATTTTCCACGTCATAGAAACTGAAAAGCTCATATGAATATATACCCATTGACGGCATACCCATTCCGCTTGCCATTACCGAAACAGGCTTACCCTTATATTCTCCGGTATAGGCATACATACCTCTTACCTCATTAACAAGTCTTGGATTTTCCAGAAAATTTTCTGCAATAAATTTTGCTCTCAGCGGATCTCCCGGCATAAGCACATTTTTTGCAATATCCTCTTTTCCTGCGCTATTATGTGGTGTTGACATAGTTTTTCCCCCTTATATTAAAGATAAATAATGATGCATAATTACAGGTAACATGACAATAATAAAAAAGTAACTAAAATAAACAGTATACCGGAAAGGAGCAAGCTTCATGAACAATGATGACAAGGAACTACTCGGAGGTATTTATAAGCTTTGCCGTACAGGAATAGAAGCAACAAAAGCAGTCCTTCCTAAGGTAACACAAAAGCCTCTCAAAAACGAGCTGGAGGAACAGTACAATGATTATTCCGAAGCCGGCGCCAAAAGCGAACAGGCTCTTGTAAGTGAAGGCGTATTGCCGCAGGAAGACGGAATGCTGAGCAAGGCCTTTATGTGGGGCTCAATACAGCTTCACACACTGTCCGACAGCTCGCCCGATCATATTGCCGAAATCATGATAAACGGTACGACAATGGGTATTATCGACCTGACTAAGCATATCAGCGCCTGTAAAAATGCTTCCGATGATGTTACAGGATTTGCAAAGCAGTTTATCAGCAGTGAAGAACGGCATATTGATAATCTGAAGGCATTTCTGTAACTCCGTCAAATCATCCAATACGGTATAAGGCAATATGCAAGATAAAAAGCTGCGCATTCGGCTATGAATATCACAGGTATGCCTAGCATGAATTTCGGGTGTTTTGTTTTATGACGGACAATATGCATCGTGACATACATTATGACACAGCCGCTTATTGCCGCTGTCAGCAGGAGAGTTCTTTCGGGGACTCTCCTTTTATGCTTCCTTGCAGCTTTTTTATCATATACCGTAACGGCTGCCGCAATAATATTTGTAATAATCAGATATGCTGCTGCAATATAATAAAACGGACCGATCGTCATCCCTTTTTCAAACCCCTTTTTTATTACCTCATAACAGCTATTATATATTTTTGCCGTACTAAAATCAAGGTCGTGATATTATAAAAAAATATTTTTTGCGTATGATCCCACTTCTTATCGCTGTAGGTATATTATGTATCTCAATTGTTTTTTTACCGCATATTCCCGACCCGGAGCAGAAAAAAAATGATATTTCTGAAAAGCCATCGGAAATATCCGTTGAAGCCGGCGCTTCACAGACAAAACACACTGACGAAATGCTTGGCGTGTGGGTACCGTTTATGGCATCCGATCTGAGCGGAACAGACAGAAGCAAAAAAGCCTTTACGGACAGAATGACAGCCGTTATGAAGAAAATACACGATACCGGAGCAAATACAGTCATCTTTCAGGTACATCCATTTTGTGACGCGCTGTATAGATCGGAATTATTCCCGGCCTCGCATATCATTTCCGGTACTCAGGGAAAAAGCGCCGGATATGATCCGCTTGAAACCGCACTCGAAACAGCGCATAAATACGGCCTGCATTTTCATGCATGGATAAATCCGCTGAGAATAAAATATAACGAAACACCCTCAGAATTGTCTGAAAATAATCCGTATACAGTCTGGAAGAATGACGGCGACAGCAAAAACGACCGTTATTCGCTTACCTGCGGAAACGGGATATATCTGAACCCTGCATATCCTGAGGTAAGGAAGCTGATTATAGACGGCGCAAGGGAGCTTGTAAAAAACTATGACATTGACGGAATACAGATCGACGATTATTTTTATCCCGACGGATATGACGACAATGAAGAATATCAGATGTATTGCAAAAAAGCCGGAAAACAATTTCTTACTAAGCAGCAATGGCGGTGTGAAAATATAAATATGCTTGTATCGGGGCTGTATGACGCTGTACACGAGAAGAATGACTGTGTTTTCGGGATATCGCCGCAGTGCAATATTGACAATGATATAAATATGGGCGCTGACGTATACAAATGGTGCAGCAGCACAGGCTATGCGGATTATATTTGCCCTCAGGTCTATGTCAGCGAAACACATCCCTATCTTCCTTATGACAAAGCGGTAAAGCAATGGAGGGAAATAACGACAGAAAAAAGCATAAGTCTTTATTTCGGCATTGCCCTTTATAAAATCGGCACAGACTCGGATGACGGCACATGGCTGCAAAAACAGGATAATCTTCGTTCACAACTTGAAAAAGGAAAAAAAGCAGGTGCAGACGGTTTTATTCTGTATTCATGCGAAAGCCTTGATGAGCCTGCTGTAAAGAGTGAACTGAAGAAGGCGGAACTGACAAAGAGATGATAATACAATTAAAAGCTTTGCGGTTATCGGGGGGCGCACATGGAGATAATCATAAAATCCGGCATGAACGAACAGCAGCTCAGGCAGGAGCTTGCAGATATCTCAGGGATAAGCGCATTTGAATTTCTTGGTCAGGGCTTTGCGCTTATTGAAATACTCCCGGAGATGACAGACATACTATATAGTCTTGATTTTATAGAGGACATAGAATTTCCGAAGAATGTATTTACCAACAGTATGTCAGGCATGATATCATCGTGTATCAGAAGCGCGCAGGAAGAATCATCCTTCGGACTCACCGGCGAGGGTGTGATAGTCGGCATTGTCGATACGGGAATTGATTATACACATCCGGATTTCCGGAATGAACAAGGCGGCACGAGAATACTATACTTCCGCGACCAAAGCGATACCTCAGCTGTGCAGGAGGGTGCTTTTCCCGGCAGGGAATACACATCCGATGAGCTTAACAGGGCAATATTTTCAGACAATCCCTTTTCCGTCACGGGAATACCCGACCCGAGCGGCCACGGCACGGCAGTCGCAGGAATAGCGGCCGGCGGCGGTACAGTTGATACTTCAAAAAAGGGAGCCGCGCCGGAAGCTTCGATCATTGCGGTAAAGGTAAAGCCGTCGGGCAGTGATTTTTCACGTTCGACCGAGCTTATGCGCGCAGTGAAGTATATAATTGACAAAGCGAGTTTTCTTCGCCGGCCTGCCGCAATCAACATAAGCTACGGCATGAACGAAGGCTCACACAAAGGAGATTCGCTGTTTGAGGAATATCTCACAGCGGTAAGCTCAGTATGGAAAACCTCGATAGTTATCCCGACAGGAAACGAAGGCGGCGCAGGACACCACTATTCGGGCAGAATAAAAACGGGCGAAACAAAAAACGTAGAATTTTTCACATCAGCCGGTTTATCATCGTTTTATCTGTCTATGTGGAAGAATTTTGCAGATGATTTCAGCGTTGAACTGATATTGCCGGGAGGAAAAAGCACAGGGATAATAACGCCGATAACTCCGGTCACAAATATCAGGACGAACGGACTGTCATTAACAGTCGTATACGGAGAACCAACACGTTACAGTACATCGCAGGAGATATTTTTCAATATAAAGGCAGAGGGGGACTTGATACCAAATGCGCTATGGAATTTAAGAATAAGGGCCGATACGGCAGCAGACGGCAGCTTTGACATATGGCTGCCGACAGTTGAGGAGGTAACAACGGGGACATATTTTTCATCTCCTGATAATTATGCGACTCTTACCATACCGTCCACATCATTAAAAGTAATCAGGGTCGCAGGATATAACGATACTCTGCTGAGTGCTGCCGAATTTTCAGGTGTCGGATGGAATAACGCAGCGCTGCCTTTACCGGATATTGCAGCGCCGTCTGTAAATATTACTGCGCCGGTCCCGGGCGGAGGATATGCAAACTTCACCGGAACGAGTTTTGCCGCGCCTTTTGTAACAGGCACAGCAGCGCTGATGATGCAGCTTGGGATTATCATGGGACGTTCTCCATTCATGTACGGTGAAAAGCTGAAGGCATATTTAAGGCGGGGAGCTGTCAGGGCAAGCGGTACAATATATCCCAATCCGGTTTCAGGATATGGCCGGCTATGCGCAGCCGACACAATTTCGCTGATAATGATGTAACGTAACTGTCAGACCTTGCTATGCGCTAAACTGCCTTTGTTGGGACTCCGTCCCAAACCCTGCCGAGGGAAACCCTTTTTTGAAAAAAAGGGTTATCCCCCGGACCCCTTTCCAAAAAAACTTGTGTTAATTCTAT
>CACYDC010000051.1 GCA_902773025.1 uncultured Ruminococcus sp. | reverse complement strand
GTTATCAGAAAACACAACCCTCTTCGCAGCATAATTGTCCTCTCGTAAACCTTCATCTACTTTGTCCTTAAAATTAGCCGTCACGGATCATACAAGAAAAAATCTTTTTGCTTAGTAGGTTTAAGGATTATTCCCCGAATCCCTCTTAAATATGTTCGTGCGGCTGTTCCACCTTCTTTATCTACACTGTATGGTTTTTCTTATTAAATTTATATTATACTTATTTTTTTGATGCGTGAAAACAGACAGTTCAGGAAGAAATGAAATCCGAGTTCTCTTTACAAAACAAGGTGCTTCGATATGGACTATAATAAGATAAAAAACTGTTTTTTATTTGCTGGTTTCCTGCTACAATCTGTAAGGTAAAACGTTATTTCTGGAGGGGGTATAGCATGACCAAAACTAAATCTAAATTATTATCTCTGCTTGTTGTTTTTTCATTGCTCTTCGGTATCGCAGGCGCTGTAAATGTTGATGTTTCATTTGCCGCATCTAACAAGATCCATATAAGAAAGACTAACGTAGTGCTAGTTGTCGGCAGGAAGCATCAACAGCAATTGATCAACGAAAAAGGTAAAACTATCAAGGCTTCAAAGGTAAAATGGAAAAGCCTGAAAAAATCCGTAGCAAGGATCAACAAGAAGGGTAAGATCACAGCAGTCAAAGCCGGAACTGCTAAGATGACCGCCAAATACAAAGGCAAAACTTATAAGTTCACCGTTAAGGTGAAAAAGACCAACGATGTTGTCAGCGTTGATAAGTCAAATATCACAATGCTGAAAGATAGCACTGTGACAGTCGTAGTTCATACGGATAAAGGCAAAGATGTTTCATACAAAGTGGATAACAAAGACATTGTGAGCTGTGAATGGGGCGGCAAGATCGACGGTACTCATGACAAATATTTGTATATAAAGGGCCTTAAAAATGGCCCTGCTGTCATAACTGTTTATGACGCTTACAGGACAAACATCAAGGCTACAATTAATGTAGAGGTAGTCGACTACAATACTAAGGTCAGCGCAGACCAGGAATCGATGGACGTGAATGTAAGCGATACAGTGACGCTGATCGTCAAGACCGATTTTGGTAAAGATGTAACTTACACCTGCAGCAATAAAAATGTCAGCTGCTCATGGGGAAAATGGATAGACGGCACTACTGACAGATATTTATATGTTACTGGTGAGAAGGAAGGTACATCGGTCATCACCATCAGGGACACAAAGAACGAAAATGCGGCTGCGGCTGTGACTGTAAATGTTAAGGATCCTCATATTATTAATGTTCCTCCAACAACCGCCTGTAAAGAATACGATGCCGATGGAAATGTTGTCAGCGATATCAACATCACAACGATAACAGTCAACAAGGAATACCGCAAACTCCTTGACAAATATCATGTAAAGATTTATATAAGTGGAACCAGAACAAAAAGCGGAGATGATATTGAGCTCCCTAAACTGACTAAAATATCATTATCTCTATGCCAGAACGGCATTAACAGGTATACAGATGACATATTGGTGAGAGGAGAATCTTTCACAAATGCAGAATGTATAATACCTGATGTTGAAGCCGGTGAGTATGATCTGGTAATAAATGAAGCCAGACCATAATGAGAGATTTCTACTGGAAAGAAGAATCGCCAGGCCCTTGCAAGCGAGCCTGGCTTTTTCTATTTCACTTCTGTACCGCCCCATTCCACTACGGTGAATCCTTTTCTTTCTACCGGCTGCAATTCAGGTTCGGATACCGCGACCGGCCTGTCTATCGCCTTAAATGCCATGAACGCCCGGATTACACTATCCGGCTTTGGGCTTACATCCAGTTTAGCCGTTTCTGTATATCTATCTGTCTGGAATGTCACCAGGTTGTACTCATTTTTCTGCAGTCTCGGCAGCCAGTACTCGATGAATTCGCTTTACTCGTTCCTGTTCAGCCCCATCTTTGGGAGGACCTTCAGCAAAAATGCTCCCGCTTCACAGCCTTTTACCACATACCCCTGTGACCAATCATATTCGGTGTTGTCAGTCGACTCCCAGAAGATATACTTGTACGTTTTTCCGCTTGCCTTGTCGGTGAGCTTCCCGCCCGGCTCGGCGATC
>CACYDC010000050.1 GCA_902773025.1 uncultured Ruminococcus sp. | reverse complement strand
TATTATCGTAATTCTGAATATGAAAAGACTCTTGATGTTTGCGCGGAATACTTTTCCGAAAAGGAAAGGATGAAACTTCCGGCTTTGACAACGGACGGCGATATATATGCTTATGCGGCCGATTCACTGTTCGCGCTTGGCAGATGCGGTGAGGCTATAGAGTATTATAAAAAATATTTTGATACTTACAGAGAAATAAAGAACGGCAGACTCTGTACCGAAGATATGCACCAGAAAACCATTGAGATGTGCAGTGACAGAGTTTTGCCGGGATTGTTCAACAACTTCCTTGGTTGTTGTATAAATACCGGGAAATTTAATACAGCGGATATGTATATTTTGTCTTATCCGATCAATTATAGCGAGATCAGCAATAAAGCACTTGTAACACTGTGTGCAAGAATGACCATGATCCTCGGACAGTTTGAATATAAAAATATCGGAAAATATCTGTCGATACTTGACGAAAAAGGAAAGTCTTTGATTCAGGATATGCTTTTGGTCAGATTTTATGCATCGGAGTTCGATGAGAAGCTGGGTGATGCTTTGAAAAGATCGGTTGACAATTCGCATAAAAAATATGTCGAAGCATTGCTTGGTTTTTGCAACGGGAACAATGATCCGGAAATCTTGTATTCAGCCGCAGAAAAGATTGTTAATATATGGAACCATTCCGTTGAGCTTATGCGGCATGACTGTGGAAAAAGTTTTATGATCGATGTGGTTCGATGCGCGGAGAATATTGCTTCAATAGGGGCGATGTATCCTTTAAATAACACAGATTATCCTGATCTGATAAATGCAGCGGTTACATTGAACGATTGTATTGAAATGAAAAAAAGCGGTCGTATAAAGGAATGTATTTCCGGATTGAAAAATGTCGTCAGAATCTATGAACCGGCCGCATCTCTTATCTCGGAATATAGCAAGTGCATCATAAAAGAGCTTGAAGAAAAGTCTAAGATGTCTGAAATGGACAGGCTGGCTCTTGCAGTGAAAAACAATATAAAAGCTATGATTGCAGCAGGAAATTTCGCGGACGCGAAGAAGATGCTCAGCGAGTATCGGAATATAAATCCTAACGACGTGGAAATAATAGAGCTTGAATCGGCTCTGCACGGCAAATGATTCGGTGGTGATTAATTTGATCTCAGTATTGATGCTTACATATAATCGTGAGAACATGCTGTCTAAAGCGATAGATAGTATTCTTTCGCAGACGTACAGAGATTTTGAATTCATAATTGTTGACAACGGATCAATTGATTCTAGCGGAAAGATTGCAGATGAATATGCTGCAAAAGACAAAAGAATAAAGGTGATACATCGGGAACGCGGAAATATCGGAGCAGGCAGGAATACTGCTCTTAATGCAGCCGTAGGCGATTATATAGCGTTTGTTGACGATGATGATCACGCTGAACCCGATTTCCTAGAATTTTTGCTTAATCTATGTTTGGATAATAAAGCCGATGTCTCCATTTGTGGAGCAGCTGATAAAGTCTATGACGAAAAGAAAATCATGACAGCAGAAGAAGCAATAATTGAACTGATGTGGCGAAAAAAATACAATATGGCTTTTCCAACAAAAATGTTCAGACGTGAACTTATGGAAGATCTTCGATTCCCTGAGAACGGTTCATACGATGATATTGCGCTGATGTACAAGGTTCTTGCCAATGCTCAAAAAGTAGCATATCACGGATTACCGAAATATACGTTTTACAGACATGAAGGCAATAATTCGGCTTGGACGACAAATCACAGCCTGCTTGATGCTAAAACACTTGACGAATATCTGGAGGCGTACCGGATACGTACAGAGTGGCTGTCAGAACGGTTTCCGGAAAGCTCAGGAGCATTTAGGTATTTTCAATGGTCTTTTATGATCTCTATGGTGGAAAAAATTACAAGGCTGAAACTGAAAGGCTGTGAGAAACAGCTTAAATATATGGTGAATGAGCTTAAAAAGGAACGGGAGAATTTTTTGAACTGTCCGGAAATACTTGATTTTGAAAAGGAGTGGATTAAGCTATATGTTTGAGCTTGGAAAATTTTCATTGATCATCCTTACGCGATGCAACCTGCACTGCCGCCTTTGTTGTGAATATGTACCTCAGAACAAACCGTTCCCAGATATGACTATAGAGGAAGAGAAACGTATTTTATCGGTTGCTTTCAACGTGATTGATCATGTTGATACTTTACATCTGACTGGT
>CACYDC010000049.1 GCA_902773025.1 uncultured Ruminococcus sp. | reverse complement strand
GCTGCTGCGCAGCGGTGTCCACAGGACACCCGCGCCCTCTAAGGCGGCGGGAGCCATATACCCGTTCAGTGGGAGTAAAATCTCCCAGTGAACGTCATCAAGCCTACGGCTTGCCTTTGCTTGTTGAAAACAAAGCTTTTAAAAAAATGTTTAGAAGAGCTGTACAATATTTTGAAAATTGATTTTCGTGCAGGGGAAATCCGTGTGGACATACTTTGCGGTTATATTTGGATAGCACGTAAAATATTAAGGGGATAATTTTACAAGAAAAGCAGAAAATATTGTTTTTTTTCATTTCATTTTATTATTGTATAAATTATTTGCGAGTAGTATAATAAAAGCATATGTATAGTTGTATCAGAAAATACACTTGCAGTATTATTTTTTAACAGTTTTTGTGCAGCTGTTTATACATATAATATAATAAAGCAAAGGAACGTAAAAATATGGTTTTTTCTTCACTCTTTTTTGTGTTTTTCTTTCTTTCGGCTGTGTTTCTTGCATATTTTACGAGAAAAAACATAAAGCAAAAAAACATCGTACTTGTTATAGCTTCGTTGATTTTCTATGCATGGGGTGAGCCGGTCTGGGTCATACTGCTTATATTCAGTTCGTTTGTGAATTGGTTTGCTGCTTTGAAAATAGAAAAAAATAAGGGCAAAACGCTTGCTAAGGTAATTGCCGGCGCGGCAATCGGTGTGGATATTCTGCTGTTGGTGATATTCAAATATACCGGCTTTATAGTAGAAAACCATAATATGCTGTTCCATGCAAATGTACCTGTCCCGAATATCGTTATGCCTATCGGTATAAGCTTTTTTACATTCCAGGCTATTTCATATGTACTTGACTGCCTTTGGGAAACTGTACCTCCGCAGAAAAGCTGGTTTAAATTCCTTCTGTATCTGTCATTATTCCCACAGCTTGTTGCCGGACCGATTGTGCGTTACAGCGTTATAGAAAAAGAAATAAACAATAGAACCGTTACAGCTGTTGATATCAGTGAAGGCGCTTCGAGGGCAATTTTAGGCCTTTCAAAAAAGGTTATTGTGGCGAATAGCCTTTATGCAATAGTACAGCAGTTTTTCGGCAATGATATTACTGATTTGTCTTTCCTTGGTACATGGTATACAGTAATTGCCTATTCCTTGTATGTTTATTTTGATTTCAGCGGGTATTCCGATATAGCAATAGGCCTCGGCAGAATGTTCGGATTCCACTTCAACGAGAATTTCAATTATCCCTTCATCTGTAAAACAATCAGTGAATTCTGGCAGAGATGGCATATTTCATTAAGCTCGTTTTTCAGAGATTATCTGTTCTATATGCCTGTGTTCGGCAGACCGAGAAAATACCTGAACCTGTTTCTTGTATGGTTCTGTACCGGACTATGGCACGGCGCTTCATGGAACTTTATATTCTGGGGACTGTATTTCGGAATCTTTATCTTTATTGAAACAAAAATAGGAAAGAAAAAGCTTAAAAAATGGAATATCGTCTGGACTCATATATATAGTAAGATTATAATTGTGATAGGTTTCGGTATCTTCTGTTTTACCGATCTTTCACAGCTCGGCAGATTTTTTCTGAACATTTCCGGTATTAGCATGATATTGAACGGCAACAGCTTCTGGGATATCATGACATGGAATTCATTCATTAACAATGTGTTCCTCATTATATTTGCGATAGCTGTTTCAATGCCGGTACTTCAAAAGGTAAAGTATTTCTTCAATACATGGGGAAATAATACGATCTATGCAACAGGAAAAATGATAGGGACGGTAGGATGCTGTGTTTTGCTGATCATTTCAAGTATTTTGCTTGTGGATAATACCAACAATCCGTTTTTGTATTTCAGATTTTAACATATCGGAGGATAAACGCAGATGGAAAAAACAAAGCTTGATAAGTCAAAAGGACCAGTCCGCAAAAGCTTTAATAAGATTAAAAGAAAAAATGTTGAATCCGCATTTTCTTATTTATCTGTTATGATATTTTTGCTGACGTTTGGTGTGATCTCGTTTTTTCTGCTTTTGTGGCCGCGTTCACAGGAGTCGCAGATAGAGAAACGTAAACTTGCAGAATTTCCTTCGTTTTCATTTGATTCGTACTTCAAAGGCGAATTTACTTCAAAAATCGTTGAGTTTTATGACGACACCGTACCTTTCCGCGATGATTTCAAAACAGCAGGATATAATTTTAAATCATTGTTCGGTTTTCATACCGAGGATGAAGTTAAGGTTGTCGGTAATCTGAAACAGGTCAAAAAGCCGGTAAACAATAAAAAGACCACAGCCGTAAAGACCGATAATTCCGGTAAAACAAATAATGACACTGTAACGTCGGATAAAAAAGGTCAGACTGATAATATCCCGGAAACGAGCGAAATGGGTGAAGCTGAATATACCGAGGAAAACGGTATCATCGTAGTAAAGCATAACGGTCATTACCGCGCGCTGGAATTGTTCGGCGGCGGAAAAGGCAATTGCTATGTTGAAGCGCTGAATAATTACCACAAGCAGCTGGGCGACAGTGTAAAGATATATTCGATGACTGCGCCGCTTGCGAGTGAGTATTATACTCCAAGCAACTATTCCGGCTATACTCTGAGTCAGAAGGAATGTTTTGATGAAATAGCTCAGAGATTGGATGACGGAATAAAATATGTTGATATTGCTACTGCCCTGTCTTATCATACAAATGAGGATATATATTTCCGCACAGATCATCATTGGTCGCCGCTCGGAGCTTATTATGCCGCCGAAGAATTCGCGCAGGCTGCCGGTGTTGATTTCAAGGATCTGTCTAAGTATAAGAAAAAGACAATATCCGGCTTTGTGGGTACTATGTATGCATTTACAGAGGATGCAAATATTAATAATGATCCCGAAGACTTTAATTACTATATCTCCGATAATTACAGCTCATGCAAGACTGAGTATTTCTCGACCTCAATGGAATCGTGGGGAGGCGGAGAATTCTTTAATGGTGTCGGAGATCCGCAGCACAATGCTTATCTTACATTCATGGGCGGTGATGAACAGATCGTCAAGGTCACTACCAATGTCAAAAACGGCAGAAAGCTTATGATAGTTAAAGACAGCTACGGCAATGCGATACCGGGATATCTGTTTGGTTCGTTTGAAGAAATATATGTAATAGATATGCGTTACTGTAATGTAAATCTCATAAACATGATAAAAGAAAACGGAGTAACTGATCTGCTGTTTGCTATGTGCGCATTTTCCGAGGTTGGACAGAATGCGGAAAATCTGGAAGTACTGAGGACACAATAATTTTCATCTGATGGTAAATCTACGCAGAAGAAAAACGGCAAAGAATCAGGAGGATCCGTTAAAAAGGGAGTATGGCAATGTCTTTGGAAATGAGAGTTGCAAAAAGCAAAGAAATGAAAGCGGCAAAAGAAGAAGCATACAGATTGTCACAGGCACTGGTATTTGACAATGATCTCGGAAACACTGATTGGAATGTTGTAAGAGCGCTTCTGAGAAAAAGGGAACAGGTAAGAAGAAGGAAATATGATATAGACCTGAAAAAGCTTGAAATATCCGGGTCGTACTATGCTGAACTGACAGAGCCGGATAATTCCCGGGAAGATACGATATTTTATTTTCTTCACGGCGGAGCGTTTGTTCTGGGTATAATGCCGAGTGCGAGAGCCTATGCAGAAATGCTTGCAGAAAGCTCAGGCTGCCGTGTATATACTGCTGATTATTCATTGTCGCCGGAGAATAAATATCCTGTGGCGCTGAATGAATGTCATGAGATATACAAATACATAATGAAGCAGCATCCGGACAGCAGGATCGTGATAGTCGGGGAAAGCGTAGGCGGCAATCTTGCATTGGCCCTTACCCACAGATTAAAGCAAAGGGGCGAAAGGATACCTTCAGGAGTGGTATTGTTTTCGCCGATGATTGATCTGAGCGGAAAGCTTGACAGGAATATCGATGTTGCAGAAAATAATGACAGCATTATACTGCCCGGCACAGAAACAGGATATATTAAAGCGTATGCAGGAAAAGCCGATCTCACAAACAGTGAGATATCGCCTTGTTGCGGAGATATGACAGGTTTTCCGCCGACATTTATTGTTTGTGATATAAACGAAACACTGTATGCTGATTCGGAAGCGTTGAACGGAATGTTAGAAAGTGCGGGAGTAAGAGTAAATACTGTGAGCTATGAGGGAACATATCATGCGTTTGCAGTACTTGGTAAAAAGACCCCCGAAACCGCTGAGCTTTTAAATGAGTATCTGAAATTTCATGGTGTGATATAGTAGTGTTGTAAAAAGTATACCGCAGGTTTTTTGTGAAAAAAAGCCTTGCGGTTTATTTGTTCGGCCGGTGTCGTGTTCGCTGCAAATCAGCCCTGCAGTGTTGTTTCCGCGGTGCTAAAGTTATAGCATGTCAAACTTATTGTAATCAGATTAGAACTATTGCTCCTTGTTGTAACGTAATTACGACATTTACTAAGAACCTCGGGAGCAGCGCACAAATGTTTATCACGCAGTGAGCGCAGCGAACGGAAACGCGAACACGACAGCTCGGGTACCGGGCCGACAAGGTTATGCATATTTTTTTACGGTAGGTGTGTTATATTATTTTTGCAGCCGCCATTGACAATAAGCTTTGCAGATTATAAAATATGGATATGTAGATTTATATATTCCAGCCAAAATCAGTGGGTGCAGGGGCCGGGGGTGCGCACGGAAATCAATTTTCAAAATATTGCACCTTTCTTCTGTCTATTTTAGTAGAATAAACACAAGTTTTTTGGAAAGGTTTCCCACGGCAGAATATTGGGACAGAGTCCCAATATTCTGAAGAAGAAAGTTGATTTCCATGGGGGTGCGTGTGTCCGGTGGACACCGCTGCGCAGCAGCCCCAACAGCCGGCAACGGTTGGGAGAATGATGAAGAAAATGCAAAGGAGAATGGAAATGGCTGAGATCAAAGCATTCAGAGGGTTAAGATTTGATCAGGAAAAGGCAGGTGAGATCGAAAGGTTGGTTTGTCCGCCGTATGATATAATAAGCGAACAGCAAAGACAGGCTTATCTTACTGAAAATGAGAATAATATTATCCGGCTTGAACTGCCAAAGGGTGACGAACCGTATAAGACAGCAGGGAAAACTCTTAAAGATTGGCTTGAGAAGGGTGTGCTGAAAAGGGATAGCAAACCGGCTGTGTATATCTATGAGGAGGAATTTACTGTAGACGGTGTTACGCGCAGTTTCAAGGGTTGTATAGTCAGAGTAAAACTGGAGGAATTTTCCAAGGGAATAGTTCTGCCGCATGAGGAAACTCTTTCAAAGGCAAAAGAGGATCGATTTAATCTGATGAAAGCAACTAACTGTAATTTCAGCCAGATATATTCACTGTATATGGACAGCGAACATGAGATCACTGCAAAACTCGATAAGCTTAGTATGTGTAAGCCGGAAAATGAACTGACAGACGGAGAAGGTGTGATTCACAGACTCTGGATCGTAACGGATGAAGCTGAAATTTCAGCAATAAGCTCAGCATTTGCCGATAAAAAGCTTTATATCGCAGATGGTCATCATAGATATGAAACAGCTCTGAATTACCGTAATTATTGCCGTGAAAATGGTATCGGTGATGGCGCTGAGGATTATGTCATGATGATGCTTGTTGATATGGAACACCCCGGATTGCTTGTATTGCCGACCCATCGTATCGTCCGCGGTCTTAAGGGATTTGATAGCGCAAAAGCCATGGAAAAATGCGCCGAATTCTTCGATATAGAAAATATCAGTGATACGGCGGAAATGAGTGTATGCCTTGGAGAAAAGTATAATTCCGGGAAAAAATCGTTTGCGTATTATGACGGAGGAAATGGTTTCAAATTGCTTACACTGAAGGATGAACAAGCTGTGGAAAAGCTTCTTCCTGATAAAAGCGCAGCATACTGCGGGCTTGATGTGTCTGTACTACACACACTCGTTCTGGAAAGGATATTTGGTATCGATTCGGATAATATGGCTCGCCAGATCAATCTTACCTATGTAAAGAAGGCAGATGATGCGCTGAACGCCGTAGATGAAGGAAACGCACAGTGCGCATTTATTCTTAATCCTACAAAGGTAACTCAGATCAGGGATGTGGCTTCTGCGGGAGAAAAAATGCCGCAAAAATCAACATATTTTTATCCGAAACTTATTACGGGACTTGTAATGAACCAAATAGATAAGTGAATTTTTATACCCTATTGTTCTGATCCGAGCTGTAATCAGGAATAACGGAGGAAATAAAGTGAAGTTAAACTGCGACGACAGTGTCATGAATTATTCTACCGACGGAACAGCAGCGCTTGATACAGAAGATAATACAGCCGTTCCGGCAAGGAAACAAAAAAGCCGCAGGAAAAACAAAAACCGTGCTGATACATATGCATTGGAAAAGGGAAAAAATCCGGAAAAATCCATCAATGAAGAGAAAAATGGATGTATAATTACTGATGATCCGGATATTGATAAAAAAAGTGAAGAGGAAATACCCGCAGAAACGGGAGAAAATGAGATATCATTCGGCGGAAGTATCATTACCGAAGCTGGTCATTCCCCTGAAAAAAACAGGCATGTTCCCGAAACGGAAGGAATAGTATATGAAATAGCTCAGGAGCTTTATCAGAGAGAAAAGACTCAGGCTGAGCTTGAAGCGCTGTGTGCGCCGCCCTTCCATAAGGAATTTTCAGAAAGCGAAAAGATACAGCTTGATAGGAAGGCTGAAAACCGAACACGAAGAATCCTGAGAAATGCCGGCGCAAATTCAGCAGAACTTACGTTTTTGCCTGACGGACTATATGAAGAATCCGACCGCCCGATAAAAACGTCTGATGCGTTTCTGATGCAGTTTATAATGATGATACCTGTTATAAATGTTGTCGGCGCAGTGTTCTTCGCGTTTTCATCCGGAAAAAATAAGAATATACGCAGTTTTTGCCGCGCATTTCTAATATGGACAATACTGTTTATGTCCGCATTGCTGATAGCGCTTGCATTGTATTATGTAAGAACGGAAACAGCCGCCCCTGATTCGGAGCTTCTTGCCGTATGGAGAAGATTAGGCTTTTGATCAGATAAACAAATCGGCACCGCGCCGGCATGCCGGACAACATAAAAATGCCGCAGGAGCCTGATCGCTCGATTGCGGCATTTTTTACTGTTCATTTTCGGCTTTTCGCCCAAGAATATAATCGGTTGAAACACCAAAGTAATCAGCATATTTTATCAGCATTTCTATGCTTAGCTGGCGCGTTCCCCGTTCGTATTGTGATATCGTTATCTGATTGACAAAGAAAATCTGAGCAAGATCAGATTGTGTCAGTTTTTTGTTTTCCCGCAATTCTCTAAGAATTTCATTATATTTCATGTAGTATTCTCTTTCTGTTAAATAATATTGTGTTGATTTTAACATGTTTGATGATAGTTATAATTAAGTATTGACAATTAGTTCGCTTTGAATTATAATCGTAAAAAAGATACGGTAATTTTACCGTATTATTCCTTTTTAAGTTATTTTTAGCATACAAGTCACTAAAAAATATACCATAATGATGTAGGCCGCCGCTGTAGGTGGCTTATGTCATTTTGTACAAGTTTCAGTTTATCATACATTATCAGATTTATAATGAATTTCTGACAAAAAAGTTCGTTTTGAATTTACAACCGCAAAGTATGTCCCCCGGGTCTCGCCTGCCGGCTCGGTCGGCGCTGCTGCTGCGCAGCGGTGTCCACAGGACACTCGCGCCCT
>CACYDC010000048.1 GCA_902773025.1 uncultured Ruminococcus sp. | reverse complement strand
TGTTCTGTAAGTCCTTGTTGCGCAGCCTGCGCCGTCGTTTATGCCTGCGCCTACTGTGAATTTTTCGCCTACGCCGAGGGTAAGCACTCCCTTTGTCAGAGTAATCTTAGTCGGCGCATTCTTTACGGTGATCTTACAGGTAGCTGTTTTGCCGTTGCTTGTCTTTGCTGTGATAGTTGCTGTACCGTTGTTTTTTGCTGTGATCTTACCGTTTGATACGGTTGCAACATTTGTATTTGAGCTTGTCCATGTAACGGTCTTGTTCGTTGTGTTTGAGGGTGAAACTTCAGCTTTAAGGGTTATTGTTTCACCTTTGCCGAGGGTTGACGACGTTTTATTCAGTTTTATAGATGTGGGATTGATATCTGTTTTCAGTTCAGTTTCAAAGGTACCGTTATTATCAGCATCGACCTTTACACCAATAGTTGCTTCATTAATCTCGTATATCAATGCCTTTGAACAATCGGTTGAAAAAATTCTTGAAGGTGAACTGTCATCATTTTTTGCATTTATGATAATATTTCTGAGGTTCGACGACTCCAGAACATATCCCTCACTTGTAGGCTTGAAAACTGCCTTGTCTGTTCCCTTTCCTGATACCGATACCTCATACCAGTCTTTATAATAATATCCGTCATTATATGTAACCTTTATGGTATAATCCGTATTATTTCCGTCTATTTGTGCAAAACCATCCGGGGAAAAAGATATCCTGTCTGTTTTGGAAGTATCTATATCGATCAGACAATTTTCATATCTCATTGATATACTCTGATTCTGCGGCTTTTCTATTTTCATTGAATATCCTACATTGGAATTCTTGAATCCAACATTAAAACGTCCGGATGAGGTTGAATCTGTAAGCGCTGAGAACATTTTTATTTCGTCGTCGTCTACAGAATTGTAGGAGATCATAGAATCCTCATTTGTAAATTTAGACCATGTAATCTCTGAATTAACATTTGTTGTGGAAAGAACGCTTATAAAATCTCCGATATTGATATGATTATTTCCGCTTATATATCCATGATAATTTATATCATCTATGCTATCCGTTATAAGACCAAGTGTTGCCCCGTTGCCTGAGTACAGACCGTCTGCGGGAATACACCATTTATCATTGGATGAATTTATATACAAACATCTGCTATCCTCAAGCCCCTTGCACCGGTTATCATATATCAATACCTTCTTATTGTAAGAAAATCCGTTTGAAGTTGTTCCCGATACATTCTGAACACCGCAGCCGACTACTGCATGACCCGAATATGCATAGCTTCCTGTCAGCGGATTATACTGCGGCGGCCAGAAATATGTAAGCAATGTCGGACTGTTATCCTTAAGGCAATCAAGAAGCCTGTTTATTTTGACTGACTCTTTTTCATAAAGCGCTTTATTTGTTTTTTGTCCGATCTGATCTGTATACTGCACTGCAAAATAATAGTTGATAAGTGATTTTACATCATTTGTCAGAGGTGCATTGATATCGTTTACAGACTTAGCTCCGGACGCGTATTTTGACGGATCAAGTATACCCCAGTTTCCGAGTATTGATGTTACTGCCATACCGTAGCATGAACCGTCCCACGAAGCCCTGAGTCCCCTGTCAATATTATTTTTTTCAAGACGATTCAGGCCTGATACAAGCTTGTTATAATATGTCGAATTGATATAATATGTGCTGCCGAAATTATTGGGCGAATTTGTGAAACGCCAGTTATCTACTCCCCAACGGAATGAAGAAGCCTTCGGCGATTTTACTGTAACCTTACAGGTTGCTGTCTTCCCGTTGTTTGTTTTAGCTGTGATTGTTGCTGTGCCTACTGCCTTTGCGGTTATTTTCCCGCCGGAAACTGAGGCTACATTACCATTGCTTGTTGACCAAGTAACTGCTTTATTTGTGGCATTTGAAGGGCTCACTGTTGCAGTTATTGTCTGTGTCTGACCATTCTGTATTGTCAGAGATGTCTTATTCAGGCTTATACCTGTCACTGCGACCGATTCATTTGTGACCGTTACTTTGCAGGACGCTGTTTTTCCGTTATTTGTTTTAGCCGTGATCGTTGCCGAACCCACTGCTTTAGCGGTTATCTTTCCGCCTGACACAGTCGCTATATTACTGTTGCTTGTTGACCATGCGACTGACTTATTTGTGGCATTTGAAGGACTTACCGTTGCGGTTATCGTCTGTGACTGTCCTTTCTGTATTGAAAGCGATGTCTTATTCAGGCTGACACCTGTAGCTGCAACGGCTGTATTTGTAACCGTTACTTTACAGGACGCTGTTTTCCCGTTATTTGTTTTAGCCGTGATTGTCGCTGTACCTGCTGCCTTTGCGGTTATTTTTCCGCCCGAAACAGTTGCAACATTACCATTGCTTGTTGTCCACGTAATAGTTTTGTTAGTTGCATTTGAAGGGCTGACTGTTGCGGTTATTGTCTGCGTCTGCCCCTTTTGTATCGAAAGCGATGTTTTATTCAGACTTATACCGGTTACTGCTACAGAAGAACCTCCCTTTACGGTAACATAGCAGCTTGCCGTTTTTCCGTTATTGCTTTTTGCAGTTATTGTTGCTGAACCTGCTGCCTTTGCGGTTATTTTTCCTCCCGAAACCGCTGCAACATTACCATTGCTTGTTGACCATGTTATTGTCTTGTTTGTTGCATTTGACGGCCAAATTGTTGCGTTGAGTGTTTTTGATTCCCCGGCCGTCATTGTAAGCGAATAATTACCAAGGAGAATGCTGCTAACCGGAACAACAGATACAGAACCCGAATCTGTTACTGTTATCTTACAAGAAACAGTTTTACCGTCACCGTTTTTTGCTGTTATGGTTGCTGTTCCTGCTGTATATGTACTGACTTGAACTGTCGACACTGTTTTGATATTATCCACAGTTGTAGTTTGCGTTTTGCCTTTTACAGTAACGGTAGTTACCGAACTGCCTCCGGTCGTAGATGTTGAAACCGAGGTTACATTAGCAACTCTGTTATTACTTGTTGACCAGTTAACAGATTTATTGCTTGAAGTTGTTGTTGAAGTTGCAACGAGTGTTACTTTGTTTCCCTTTGTCACAGTAGCGGAAGTTTTATCCAATGAAAATGATGATGAAGCAGCGTTCGCCGTTATGCCGACACCCGGTATTACAGAAGGCATTGCAACCGAAGAAGCACCTATCAAAAGTGCACACATAGAAACACTGGCTGCCCTACTGATTCTTTTTCGTAAACTCATAAATATCCCCCTTTTATATCGATCACCCAAACCATATTTCCTCTATGATGTTAATTCTATCACTAAATATTTCATAAGTCAACTAATTCCCCGCTTGTGAACGATATTTAACTTTCTCGCGATTATTGAAACTCTGTCCCAAACCCCTTTCCAAAAAGACTTATGTTAATTTGACCCTATGTCCACACTCTACAATTCTGAACTTAATTAAATTGCAGCGTTAATGTCTGACTCAGTCTTTTTGTAAATATTTTACGGTATACTGTTGTGTTATTATTCAGATAATAAAACCGGGGGATTTTATGATGAATAAATTAGGCTGTAATATCAGGCTTTTCTCTTTTGGCGGTATTGCTTACGGTATTATCGAGCTTCTGTGGCGAAGATATACACATTGGTCAATGGTCGTTACGGGTGGTACCTGTTTTACAGTATTATATAATATTTTTAAGTGTATGAATAAAATAAAAATGTGGAAGAAATGTATAATAGGCAGTACGGTCATTACCTCTGCCGAACTTGTCGCAGGTTATGCCGTCAATATAAAGGCTGGTCTTAATGTTTGGGATTATTCTGATAAACCGCTGAATTTTAAAGGACAGATCTGCCTTTACTATAGTATTCTTTGGGCTTTGCTCACTATTCCGGCTTCCTTTATCTGCGGCCTTATTAAATCCAAACTGCATTATTAATCTAAAAAAAAATAAAATATCTCTATTTCAAAAAATTATCTTGAAGATGTTGCAAATTAATGCTATACTAAAACGTATGCAGAAATGCTTCTATGCAGATAATAACAGCATGGAGGCATGATCTATGAGTAATTATAAAAAAAACAGCGCTAATAATAATGATAAGTTTTCAGAATTCTCTGAATCACCTGAAACTACTTCTGTTAACGAAACTGATATTTCACAGGCACTTCCGGATATTATTACTGAATCGGGTTCAATTATTTCTGCATGCGGACAATATACTGTACAGTGTCTGACCATTATCGGTCAGATCGAAGGTCATTATATCCTCTCGCCAAGAGATAAAACAACTAAATATGAGCATATAATTCCTCAGCTCGTAGCTGTGGAACAAAGTGATCAGATCGACGGCCTGCTTATTATCCTTAATACCGTAGGAGGAGATGTTGAGGCAGGACTTGCAATCGCTGAATTGGTTGCAGGCATGACTAAACCTGTTGTTTCTCTTGTGCTTGGAGGCGGTCATTCTATCGGTGTTCCTATCGCCGTTGCAGCTAAACGCTCATTTATCGCTAAATCTGCGACTATGACTATCCATCCTGTCAGAATGAACGGTCTCATGCTTGGTGTCCCTCAGGCTTTTGAATACTTTCAGAGAATGCAGAGAAGAATCACTACATTTGTATCCGACAATTCCTCTATCAATCCGGAAAGATATAATGAGCTTGCACTTAATACAGACGAACTTGTGATGGATATTGGTACAATACTTGACGGAAATGACGCAGTAAACGAAGGGCTTATCGATAAGGTGGGTTCTCTTAATGATGCAATAGACTGTCTTTATCGTATGATCAACAAAACTAAGGCAAAGTCTAAGAAAAAGGGGATTAAAAATTCTAAAAGCATAAAATAACGAATCATTCATATTTTTTGAGGCGGCTGAGTATATTTTATTACTTCGCCGCAGTAAACAGGAGGTTACATATCTATGGATATTTTCAGTGCAGCAGTACAGGGAATTGTTCAGGGACTTACTGAGTTCCTGCCTGTATCAAGCAGCGGTCATCTGACTATAACTCAACATGTTTTCGGTATGCAGGAAGATAATCTATTCTTCTCTGTTATGCTTCATATCGGTACGCTTGCGGCTGTCGTAGGCGTATATATCAAGCTTATTATTGGTCTTATAAAAGAATTCGGACTTATGGTTAAGGATATTTTTACCGGTAAATTCAAATGGAAAAAAATGAATTCTCAACGAAATATGGTCATGATGGTCATTATCGGTCTGTTTCCTCTGTTCCTTCTGTTCCTGCCAATTCCGGGAACTGATATGAAAATTAAGGATATCGCCGATGTTTTCTCTAAAAACGGATACTTTATCGTTGTTGGTATAGCGTTAATGACGACAAGCTTGCTTCTGTTTATTGGTGACAGAAAAAATAAAAAAACTGCTATAGCCTATGAAAAAAAAGGCTTGCTTAATAAAAACGGTTCCGGTAGAAATCGTTATAGTGTTATTGATGCACTTACAGTAGGTATTACCCAATGCTTCGCTGCACTGTTTCCCGGACTGTCACGCTCGGGTTCTACTCTCGTTGCAAGCGAAATCAGAGGTATCAATAAACAGACTGCCCTTGATTATTCGTTTATTCTCGGTACCCCGGCTATCGTCGCTGCCGCTTTTCTTGAGGGTAAGGATGCACTTTTCCCGGATGACGGTAAAACTGTCACGATTGATTATCTGCCTGTAATTATCGGTATGATTGTTGCCGCTGTAGTAGGATTCTTTGCAATAAAGCTTTTTAAGTGGCTTTTAAAAACAGACAGAATGTATGTGTTTATAATTTATACGGCGGTTGTAGGTCTTATCGTTACTGTGATAAGTATTATTGAACTGACAAAGGGTACTAATCTGTTTCATCCGGAGCAAACGCTCGTATTCTGAATAAAATAATCGGGCAGCATTATTGTTGCCCGATTGTATTTATTCTTTTATTACTTCTGGAGGTGAAAGCATATGCCCGCTAAAAAACAAGGAAATAAACCCGCTTCCGCCGCAAAAAAGAAATCTTCAGGCTCAAAACGCTCCTCTGCTGCAAAAAGAAAATCTAAGGCCGCTGCAGAATGGGAATATCAGCGTAAAAGGTTTATTACCGCAATTATCCAATTTCTCATAGCTGTATTATCGGTGTTGAGCTATTTTGTAAGCGGTGAATTTATTTGGTATTATAATCATGCTATGTATTGCGGTGCATTAGGGATTCTGGGATTGTCGCTTCCTGCTATTCTTCTGTTTTGCGCTTATCAGAATGTTCAGGACCGACCTACAGAAAGATTTTATCTGAAAACTTTTTTATTATCCTTGATTGTACTTGTCATATCTACCTTAGGCTATTCTATTCAAACAGGAAATTCTGAATTCTCCGGTTATAATGAAGCATTAATGAATTGCTTTTTTTCTTCAAAACGGGACAAGGGAACAGGTTTGTTAGGCGGACTGCTTGGTTATCCCCTTACTAAACTATTTGGTCATGTTGGCAGCATTATAATTGGAATTTTTTTATTGATTATAGTGATTCTTTTTACATTGGATGCATTCCGAATAGACTTCTTTTCTGCATTAAAAAAACCTGCTAAACGTGTCGGTGAGCATATCAGCGATAACCGTACTATAAAAAAAGAGGTTCGGCGCAGACAAAATGAAATCAAAGAGGCTGAAAGACAACAAGCCAGACAACAATACATAGAACAGCAGATAGATAAAAAAATGAACAAAAAAAGAAAAACTGATAACCCGGATCTGAGAAAATTCAGAAATAAGCCTTTCTATCAGCCGGATACAGCGGATGATCAGTCATTTCCACCTCTTGATGAACCTGATACTATCATTATTGATCAGCCTGCAAAACAAAAGAAAAGGTCTGCTTCGGAAAATAATAAAAAACAGGAAACTAATTCCCCGGATATCGTTGAAGAAATGCCTGTATTTTCTGAAGATCTTAGCATAAATGGGCAAAATATAAATGATATTGATATATCAGTTGTTACTTCGAAAAAAGCTGCTCAGGCGCAGACAAAGGAGTCTGAGAACAAACCTAAGAAAAACAAAAATAACGAGCCTGTGTCTGAATTTATTATTCCCGAGGACAGCAGCATTGTTTCATCTCATTATATCAAACCGCCTTTTAATCTCCTTGAACCTCAGCCCCCTGAAAAAGAGGGAAATATTTCGATGGAACTTAACCAAAGCGGAAAAATGCTTGTCGATACACTTAAAAGCTTCGGGGTTCAGACAACAATTGTAAATATCAGCAGAGGTCCTTCTGTTACAAGGTATGAGCTTCAGCCTGCTTCTGGTGTCAAAATCAGTAAAATCACTAATCTTGCTGATGATATTGCTATGAACCTTGCTGCTGTCGGAGTTCGTATTGAAGCTCCTATACCGGGCAAGTCTGCTGTCGGAATTGAAGTTCCAAATAAGAATGTTAATGTAGTTAAAATGCGCGGGCTTGTTGAATCATCAGAATTTCAGAATGCCAAAAGCAAGCTTACCGTTGCTCTCGGTATGGATATTGCAGGTAAGATTGTTTTGGCCGATCTCGGGAAAATGCCGCATTTGCTTATTGCCGGCTCTACCGGTTCCGGTAAATCCGTTTGTATAAATTCAATGCTCGTAAGCCTGCTGTATAAATCCAGCCCGGATGAAGTTAAACTTCTGCTTATCGATCCTAAGGTCGTAGAGCTTGGCGTTTATAACGGTATTCCTCATTTATTGGTACCTGTTGTAACTGATCCCAGAAAAGCAGCAGGAGCACTCAGCTGGGCAGTTAACGAAATGCTTAACAGATACAAGATCTTTGCTGAATATAATGTGCGTGATATGCACAGCTACAACAGATTCGTTGATAAGCAAAATGCCCGGATGGATGATAGTACTGCTGATTATCATTGTGATGAAAATGAAAGATCTTTTGAAGAGGATGAAATGCTCGCTCAGGCTAAGGCTGATCTTCACGATTCATCGGAGAACGAAGATACACCGTCCGATGAACCTAAAAAACTCGAAAAAATGCCGCAGATAGTTATCGTTATTGATGAACTTGCAGACCTTATGATGGCTGCATCCAAAGAAGTTGAAGAATCCATTTGCCGTCTTGCTCAGATGGCTAGAGCTGCCGGAATGCATCTTGTAATTGCAACTCAGCGTCCGTCTGTTGATGTAATTACAGGTCTGATAAAGGCTAATGTGCCAAGCCGTATTGCATTTGCAGTTAAATCTGTTGTGGATTCAAGAACTATTCTTGATATTGGAGGAGCAGAAAAGCTTCTTGGCAGAGGCGATATGCTTTTCTCCCCCATTGGTACAACTAAACCGGTGCGCGTTCAGGGCTGTTTTGTCGATGACCCGGAAATCGAAAATATTATTGATTTTATTAAGAAAAACAAGGTCGTTGAATACGATAAAAATGTAATTGACGAAATAGAACGTAATGCCGTGCCTGACAACAGCAACAGCGCCGGTGATGATCTTTCAGATGATCTTGATCCGATGATGGAAGAGGCTATAAAATGTGTTGTAGAAGCCGGCCAGGCGTCAACTTCTATGCTTCAGCGACGTTTTAGGCTGGGTTATGCAAGAGCAGGCAGGCTGATCGATGAAATGGAACAGATAGGTATTGTAGGTCCTCACGAGGGCGCAAAACCACGTAAGGTACTTATGACTTATCAGCAATGGATGGAAAGAAATATGATGTCGAATGATCAATAAGCTTTTTCAGCCTTTTGGCTTAATTATTATTTTTATTTTCATGGAGGTCTTTTATAATGAAACGCGAAGGTCAGATCAAGGTTGATTCGGAAAATTTGTTTCCGATTATAAAAAAATGGCTTTATTCCGATAAGGATATTTTCCTGAGGGAAATTGTTGCTAACGGTTGTGATGCAATAAAAAAATTTCAGAGTCTTTGTACTATCGGTGAAGCTCAGGATGATGGTACCGATCCGAGAATAGATATCATCCTTGATAAGGAAGCAAAAACGCTGACTGTAAAAGATAACGGTCTTGGAATGACAGAAGAAGAGGTCGAAAAATACATAACTCAGGTAGCTTTTTCCGGCGCTCAGGAATTTATTGAAAAATACAGCGACAAAACCGATGCGGAGGGCGGTATTATCGGTCACTTCGGTTTAGGCTTTTATTCTGCTTATATGGTTTCAGATACAGTTGAAATTAATACGCTTTCTTTTGTTCCTGATGCTAAGGCTGTGCACTGGTCAAGCGACGGCTCAAGGACTTATGAAATCTCTGACTCTGATAAATCTGACAGAGGTACAGAAATTATTATGCATTTCTCTGAGGATGGTATGGAATTCTGCGACAGCTTGAAGCTCCGTTCTGTTTTGAAAAAGTATTGCCATTTTATGCCGTATAATATTTTCTTTAACTGTGTTCAGGATAATAATACCGTTGAAAAACCGGTCAATATTACCTCTCCACTTTGGCTTAAGGCTCCTAAGGACTGTACGGTCGAGGAATATGAAGATTTCTATAGAGAAGTTTTTCCTGATATTAATCTGCCATTATTCTGGATACATCTGAACGTTGATTATCCTTTTAATCTTAAGGGTATTCTGTATTTTCCGAAGCAAACTGATAAGCTTCAGGTAATGCCGGGCGAAATCAAGCTTTTCTCTAATCAGGTATACATTGCCGACAATATCAAGGAAGTCGTTCCTGAATTTCTTATGCTGCTTAAAGGTGTGATAGATTGTCCTGATCTTCCTTTGAACGTAAGCCGCTCCTTCCTTCAGAATGACGGCGAAGTCGCTAAGATATCAAGACATATTACTAAGAAGGTTGCTGATAAGCTCGTCTCTGTTTTTAAAAACGAACGCAAGGAATACGAAAGCTATTGGGATGATATTTCTCCATTTATTAAATTCGGATGTATTAAAGACGACAAATTCTACGACCGTATGAAAGATATCATTCTTTATAAAACTATAAACAATGAATTCAAAACCTTCGGAGAACTCCCTAAAATTGGTGATAAGGTTTACTATGTTTCCGGTACGGATGTGCAGGCACAATATATTAAATTATTTAAGGATAACGGGCTTGATGCCGTTATTCTGGAACATAATATCGATACTCATTTTGTTACTTACCTTGAATACAAAGAACAAGATGTAAAATTTGTAAGAATCGATTCCGAAATTGATGAAGTTCTTAAATCTGATCCCGATGCTAAGGCCGTTGAAATTGATAATGATAAAATTATTCAATTATTTAAGGATGCTCTTGCTATGGATAAGCTTGAGATCAAAACACAGACCCTTAAAAGTGCTGATATGCCGGCTGTTATTACTGTAAATGAATATCAGAGAAGAATTAATGATATGAACAGAATTTATGGAAATATGTTCGGTGATAACAACGATAAGGCTAAAGAAACTCTTATTGTCAATACATCTAACCCTACGGTTACTAAATTAACACAACTTGACCATGATAAACAAATGCTCCTTTGCCGTCATATTTATGATCTGGCTGCTCTGAGTCAGCGCAGACTTTCTGCTGCTGAACTTGAGGGTCTGGTTTCCAGAAGCGTTCAGGTTATGGAGCTTCTTTGATATCACTTTTTTCACTTTACATCAGGCTGTTCTTGATATTTTTGTCTTGAACAGCCTTTTTCTTTATTTTTTTATTGACTTTTTTATCGCATTAGTGTATAATTAGTCTCGTGATTCATTGGCCGGTGTGTTGGAATTGGCAGACGAGACAGACTCAAAATCTGTTGTCCGCGAGGGCGTGTGGGTTCGAGTCCCACCACCGGCACTAAGAAAACCGCTTAAACGCTGTGTTTAGGCGGTTTTATTTTTTTGCTGTACGGAATAATCTGGTATATTATGGTATATTTCTAACAAACTTCTAACAAGTAAACTGCCACCAATTACCATTTTATGCCATCATTTTTGAAGTTCATCATCTAACACACTACCAATCATATTCGTCAATTCCTGTTTGCTGTCCGTACTTAGGTCAATACCGCATATATCAAGAAAAATATTAAAGCCAAAAGAAAACACTCGGCAACATAGCCGAGTGTTTAAGCGGTATCCTATTTTATGTTCGCATGGTTAACCAGATCAAACCGACATAGATTTTCTGTCAGCCAGATAACGGTTCGCCAATGCGAACATGATATAGCTTTTAACCATCTGTTTTCGCAGCTCTCGGTATCGTGTTTTACGATAATCGAATAATCTTTTTACTACTGCAAAAACGTGTTCTACTTTGCAACAGACAGAGGATTTTTTATGATCTCTCTTTTTTGTCGGTTCTTGCTGCACCAAACTCATCGTTTATTTTTGCCAGTGTCATTTGTATGTTCATGACTATATCATGTTTTCTATGACTTGACAATTGTGCGGTGTTTCCTTGAGTATAATTTTTACTTTGTTACTGTTACCTTACAGCTTGATTCTTTTCCGTTATATGTTTTTACTGTCACATATGCTGTACCGGGTTTGAGTGCCTTGAAT
>CACYDC010000047.1 GCA_902773025.1 uncultured Ruminococcus sp. | reverse complement strand
GATTTCAGATATCTGCATTTTATCTGCATATCTTTTTTGTAGTAAAATCTTGGGAAACATAACGATAGGTAACTCCTTGATATAATCTCCGAGTTTTCCCCCGTTCCACACCGTGCAAGCGACTTTCACCGCACACGGCGTTCTATCGATATTACAAATTCGTTAGATTAGTATTATTTTCAAAGTTTTTAGAAAATGCAATTACAGGATTTCCTGCTAACATTCGGAGTTTGTTTATTTTATCCAGTTGAGATTTATTGGGTTTAATTTTTTCTAAATATGCTTGTATTGTTATCCTCTTGACTGCGTGAATCAACTTATGTACATTGGTGTGAACTATTACAAGATTATTGTATTCATCTGTACCGCCCTTACTTTTTGGCTTTTTATGGTGACAGTGAACTTCATCAATCCATAATACTTTGTTGGTAACAGCACATTTTCCATATTGTGCTGCATAAAGTGATACCCTGTTATCCATATATTCAACACTGCATTTTGGTATAAATTCTTTTGCAAGCATTTTCAATACTATTATTGCTGTTTCGTCAAGCTTGAGAGATTTGTGTATTTCTTCTCTTCCCTCTTTTGTATATTTGCATATTATCCTCTTTTTCTGCATTGGGTGTTTCGTTTGAACATACCCAATCGGACATATCGGTTCTTGGTGCATATATCGAACCATTTGACTTTTTCCATAATTTTTCAGAATAACATTTCTTTGAATAAAGCCTTTCTTCTTTAGCTGTCCTCTTAGCTGATGATGTGCTACTCTGTAAATCGAAAACTGCATTTTCATACAATCCAAATTAACATTCGTTGCATATCTATAATAATTATGAATGCCAAGAACCATTGAATTGTATTTCTTGATTTGCAATATTGTTTCATTTTTGTTCTTACTATGTGCTATCGTTTTTATCTGATTTTTCAGCTTTTTCATTTCACGCTTGACAGCTTTATCCGACATATGCGACCTTACAACAAATTTTCCTCCTTTCCAAACCGCTTTTATTTTGAAACCCAAAAATTCAGAGTAGTGCTTTTTGAGATTTACCACTTTTGACTTTTCTTCGCTGATATTAAGCTTTAGCCTGTCTTTTAACCATTTCTTGACAGCCGTAAAGATTTTGTCGGCATCTTTTCTTTTTCTACAGAAAATTTTAAAGTCGTCTGCATATCTTACAATGTACATTTCTTTAAGGTTACTTTTTCGCAGAGTTTGATATATTCCGCTTTTATTTAGAGAACCATTTTTATTTACTCCTATGCAATATTTCTTGTGTGTAGGCATATTCTCCCATTGACTGCTTATCCACCAATCCAATTCGTTTAAAACAATATTGGCAAGCAAGGGCGATAATATACCTCCCTGTGGTGTTCCCTTGGTAGGATATATCTTTTCACCGTTGGGCATTACAATCGGAGCTTTTAACATTTGTTTGATTATGCATATCAGTTGTTTATCTCTTATTCCCATATCCCACATTTGTCGTATGAGCTTTGAGTGATTTACATTATCAAAGAATCCCTTAATATCTACATCTACTACGAAATGCAAATTCGACCTTTGAATCATTTTGTAACACTGTGCTACTGCTTGCTCTGCTGACCTGTTAGGTCTGAACCCATTGCTTCGCTCGTGAAATTTTGCTTCACATATCGGCTCTAATACCTGCAAGATAGATTGCTGTACAAGTCTGTCAGTCATTGTGGGTATTCCTAATGGTCGTATACCTCCATTAGGTTTTTCTATCTCTTTCCTCCTTACCGGTTTGGGCTGATACCATAAAAATTTTCTCTGAATAATCTCAACATATTTTTCCACAGACAGTTGTTCCATATCTTTTATCGTGATACCGTCAACACCTGCTGTAAAGCTGCCTTTGTTGCGTTTGATATTTCTATACGCAAGCCGTATATTTTCTTCACTGGATATTAAACTCATTAGATTTGTAAAGATTTTACCTTGCTGACTTTTTGAGTATAAATCATCAAAGCATTCCTGCAAATCGTAGTATTCCAAATGTCTTAGTTTCTTTTGCTTTGTCATAGGCAACTCCCCCTTTCAGGTTCGTTTTTCTCGGGAAAAATCCTAGTCATACTCGAAGCTATGATTTCTAATACCTATAACTAATTTTGTAATACTGACTTGTGGCTGTTCCTCCGTTCCCCATTACAGGAAACATCATAGGTAATGCCACTACTTTGCCCACAATTAAAACAGCTTATTATTCTTCGTCTGTACCGCTTTTGCGTATTGTAGGCTGCCACGTTCCGATAACCCTATCTGTACATATATACTTAGGTGTCTGCTGTAAGCCTGACAGCTTGGCAGTGCCTGTAACACTACAAGGTATTTCATAACGAAGATTCTTACTTTACCTCACTGTCGCCACTCAATGGTAGTCTGCACATTTCTATGCACTCAGTTTTATAGACTCGTACATTCGCAGTTTCGTCAGACATTTCTGTCATTCTCACCATATATATTTTATAGACCTCCGACCTATAGGATACACCATTCACCTCTGAACAGCTTTCGTTCCGCTTTTGCAGAGACGGTATCTCTCAGCCGACTTCACCGAGCTTTCTGACATAATCAGTTTCCCAAAAATGCCAGTCGGAGTATTAAGGGAAGCGTTTCAAGACGTTACTCTATCATTCCACTTCTCGGATTATCAGTTCTCCTAATAAGAAAACTTTTCACGTTCTTTTATTAGTGCCTAACCTTTTCAGTTAGGAACGTGTCGCACCCTCGTAGACGTCAAGGCTGGTTTCATCTC
>CACYDC010000046.1 GCA_902773025.1 uncultured Ruminococcus sp. | reverse complement strand
GGAGGTTTTACATCCAACTCATTCTCATAACGAGTCAGCAACCGTCTATAGTACTCCCTATCTCCCTTATGCTTGGCATCCAGTTCTTTCAGCATGGCGTTCAGTGCCTGTTTTCTGCATTTGATGAGATTCAATGCCTCGCAGTTTAGGTTCAGTACATCATTCAACTGTGCATCGATCTTTTCATTATCGGAATAAATCCTTCCGCTGCTCCTGTACCGGATGCTTTCCAACGTGCTTGCAATCAGAGGATTTAAATCCAGTTGTTTATTACCTCTTTTGGCGTCACATGTCTTCTCATCATCAGAGCGGGCATTACGATTACCGTTACAGACCGCCAGCATATTATTGTAATCCAGTGCTTTCTGCGAATCTGTTCTGCTCTGTGGATCAATATGTTCTATGGTTGCGCCTGGACTTCTCTTTGGATCCGGAATCCTGCGCATACAATATGCACAGATTCTCCCCTGTTCATTCATAAGATGCTCTAAGACTACTTCATAGAGATCTTCTGGTTCTCCATTTTCATGTTTTCTTCCGGTTGGTGCTCCATGCATGTTCTGATAAGAAGCGCCTATCAGGTTTTTATATTGCTGCAATGCGCGAGGTTCGCGCCTTTTTCTTATTAGAATCATATAAAATGCCTCATGCTTCTTCCAGGTTAAGCTGCACCTCACAGGATGCCGCCTCAGGGTCGTCCGTTCCGATGTCATCTTCGATTGTAGTCAGAATTGTTCTTGCTTTATGAAGATTTCCTTCATCAACCGCTGAATAAAAGTCCTCAAACATCTTTTTGATCCGTTCAGGTCTCTCGTTGGAGCGCATGACGGATTGGATAATGCTGTTTGCATCCTTTCCATAAACCTCAAGCCCGGCACTCTCCGGCTGTTTGTCTCTGAGCAGGATCAGATTATTGCTCCGGATGGAATTGATAACAATCGGTGCGTGGGTCGTGACAATGAACTGTACACGAGGAAAGAGCGTCATCAAATCCTCCAGAATCCTTTCCTGCCAGGTGGGATGCAGATGCAGGTCAACCTCATCAATCATTACAAGTCCTGGTGTTTCTGTCAGGGCTTTTTCCATTAAATCCGGATTCAGAAGGGACATACGATATGCAATATCCGAGATCAGACTCAACGTCCCTTTGTATCCATCACTCAATTGGCTGAGCGGCATACGCATCCTTTTGTCGCCTTCATCATAATAGATATCGAGTTCATTGGAGCCCAAATTAAATTGCAGGACCGCATTTGTATGTCCCGTAATCTTTTCATAATATGTCTCGACCGCTTTGCACACGACGTCGAATTCAGGAATGTTACCCATTCCGTTTTCCTGATTCTGATATTTTTGAACGGTCATCTTTTTAAACCAGTTCATCATAAGCTTGATGTTCGCTGTCCCGTCCAGACTATCAACGTATCCGTACAGGCGACTATTCCTTTTAAAAGTGTCCGTCCGCTTTTCACGGTGGTAATCCCACAGGCGGCCTGTTCCATAATAAGCAACCACAGGCAGCATCAAGGATTTATCATCGGAACGAATCCCGGATAAAAGCTTCTTTCCAAGGTCTGTCATTTGACGTGCCTCGATAATTGTAGTTTTTCCCTCAGGACCATTAAGACTTCGTTTCCATTCGATAGAGTCATTCTGAGGACAGCCACATGCTGCAATTTTTACTGGAAACTGAGCTTCTCCTCCCGGTAAGCTCCCAGTTGGAAAAGGCATCAGCGTTGCATCTCTTTTATTTATAGATTTCCCGCTAAGCTCATCAATCGGCTGAAACATCGTGCCTGCCGCAATCGCTGCGGCCTCCAAGACAGCTGTTTTGCCAGATCCGTTGTCGCCTGCGATTACAGACATTCGTTCTGTAAACTTCAGCTCTGTATTATCAAAACAGCGGAAGTTCTTTAATGTCAAACTTTCTAAAAACATGTTCTTTCCTTTCTGAAAAAACATTGAATATGGATAGTAATAATATGTTCAATGATTAAAATATCATTAGATGGACTCCTTTGGAAACATACTACCCATTTTTGTCAGCACTTCCAAATATGCTTGTTGAGATTTCTTTTGAGCTTCTAGTTGGTTCAAAAATCCATCTGGAACATAGGGGTTTTGTATTGTTTCCCAAGTTATTTTATCCTTATATCCCAAAGCATTCGCTATAGTTTCCAATAATTTAAATTGTGCTTGTTCAATTTTCTTTAAATGCTGCAGGTCCGGATTGGAGGTATGATATTTATCATTCAAATCTTTCCATGCAGATAGAACTAAGTTATCGTCAGAAAAAACTATATCAATAACATTCAGTGCATGAACACTATCTACGGTCCACCCATAAATTCGAGCTGTCATAAGTATCTTAAATATTTGTAATTTATCTTTACGTTTTTCAGCTCTATCTTGCAACTTCTGAGCTATTACGACTGCAATGACAGGAGCTACTATTACTGCTATTATATTGATAATCGTTATAACAACTTGGAAACAAGTCATAATCATGCCTCCCAAACAACAATCCATCGTTTAATCACGCTACACTTGGATTAATATACCCAGCCATTCACTTTTGTACTTGAAGTTACGTAGACCGCCAACATCTGTTTTTTTCCTTTCAAGTAACATTATAAGAAAGCAGATACCTATAACTGAATACACTTTTAATTAGAAATATCTTGACTGCACTTCACTCAGAAATAAGATCATTTTGCCCCAAATACTCAGTGAATGCAAATATTATAGAAGCCGTGCGCTGGACTATATCCTTCTCCAGGAAATCTGTTCTTGTGTTAGCAAATTCGATCAGTTCCTTAATTCTCGTGCCTTCTTTCATCTGCTTACGAGCATTTACATAGCCCTTATAATATTTTATCTTATCAGCGAACCGATAGTCTGAAGCACTAATATTGATACGCTTTTCCAAAAGTGCTTTGTTGCCAAGCGCTTCAAGATTACGTCCATTTGAAAGTGTACGCTCCTTGTCTTGTCGGTTCTTGGGGAAAATATGTTCAATTTCCAAACGACTCTCAAGCGGAAGCAACACCTGTTCATCATCCTGATAAGCCCACCATGTCAGCATTGCTCTTGTAATAGCGCGGTTATTACTGAATACATAGTTGTTGAACATATTTGTGACAGTCTGTACATCAAAACGGAATCCATCAAATGTGACAGGCAGTCCATTAACTATATTAACCATCTCGGCATACATGGGAGTACGCAAAGCATTCACACCCGGGTTAGTCACAGCATAAGCCCAGATGAAAGCTGTAATCTTGTTCAGGAATGCACAGAACTTATCATCGTCAAGCATGCCATCTTTGTCACGATTTACCATATAGTATACCGATACAGCATAGGCCCACATACCATTTGGTGCATAGTGTAGAACAAACAGCCGTCTCAGTACCTTTTCTGCAAAACGGTCTTTATTCTGGAGTTCTACATCGTTCCAAAAATTAGTTAGATCTACAAGATTATCAAACGTTTCATCATTTTTGAGGAGAATATAGTTGTTTTTCTCATAGAATTTCCGAAGAGCTTCTGTTGTAGATGATTTCAAGCCTTGCTTTGCACGCTCATAATACATATACCGTGTAAATGCTTCATCCATTGGCGTACCCGCTATCGGATGATAAATCTTGGAACATAATTCCTCTAACTGCTTCCAGCGTTCGATAAACTCCTTCTTCTTTCCCTTCTGCGAGTAATATTTATAGAACTGAGCCTTGAAGATATCGGAATCCGAAAGAGGTTTTCCTCTATCATTCAGAGTCGAGAAAATACGCAGAGCAGTGTCTTGTGATTCTGCCTCAATTGGAAGCAAAATACAGTTATTTAAGATACGTGTTGGAAGATGCGCAAAATAGCTCGGATATTCTTCGAGAAACTGATCAATCTTTTTTTGGAAGAAACGATAATTCTGCGCATATTGACTTTTCTGTATATCTGTAGTAACCCCTGTACGTAGAATGTCCTTCAATTCCTGCTTTGCATCATCGGTAGCAACCTCTGATTCCAACTTGAGGGAATCCATGTCAGGTTTGTCAAACTCATCCGTCTTCCAAATACACTGCTCGATATTTTTCCTCGTTGAAATAGACAATTCATCCTTCATCTTTCCATAACGAGCATGGAAAGCCCGGAGCAAAAGCATCAAGGTAGTAAGACGCTGTTGTCCATCTATGACCTCTTGCTTCTTATCCTCATTGAGAAATGTCACAATCGGCCCAAGGAAATATTCATCATTATGACGATCAAACTTGTCACAATCATTATCGGGGAAGGCAAAAGAGAAAATATCATCCCAAAGTGTCTGGCACTCTTTTTCCTCCCAGGCGTAAGGACGTTGATAGTCGGGAATGAGGAAGTCAGCCTTATTATCTCCAAGCAGAGCACGGACACTCTTTTGTTCAATACCTAATTTTGACATGTTATCACCTCACATGAACACTTTATTAATTGTTTTCTTCAAAGTTTTCAACCTGCTCCATTACTTTTTGAAAAACCTCCGGGCT
>CACYDC010000045.1 GCA_902773025.1 uncultured Ruminococcus sp. | reverse complement strand
TTACCGTTTCCTCGGCGGTATCCAGGGCACCAAGCTGCCGGTTCCGATGATGAACATCCTCAACGGCGGCGCTCATGCTACAAACACAGTTGATACTCAGGAATTCATGATCATGCCAGTCGGCGCTCCCTCTTTCAAGGAAGCTCTCAGATGGTGTGCTGAAGTTTTCCATAACCTCGCAAAGATCCTTAAGGCTAAGGGACTCGCTACATCAGTTGGTGACGAAGGCGGCTTTGCTCCTAACCTTGCTTCTGATGAAGAAACAATCGAAACAATTCTTGAGGCTGTAAAGGCTGCCGGCTATGAGCCGGGCAAGGACTTCATGATCGCTATGGACGCTGCTTCTTCAGAGTGGAAGAGCGAAAAGGGCAAGGGCTTCTATCATCAGCCGAAGTCAGGTAAGGACTTTACTTCTGACGAACTTATCGAGCACTGGGCAAGCCTTGTTGACAAGTATCCGATCATTTCTATCGAGGATGCACTTGATGAGGAAGACTGGGAAGGCTGGCAGAAGCTTACAGCTAAGCTCGGCGGTAAGGTTCAGCTCGTAGGTGACGACCTGTTTGTTACAAATACTGAAAGACTTTCAAAGGGTATTGCTAACGGCAGCGCTAACTCAATTCTTATCAAGCTCAATCAGATCGGTTCTGTATCTGAAACCCTCGAGGCTATCAAGATGGCTCATAAGGCAGGCTACACTGCTATTTCTTCGCACCGTTCAGGTGAAACAGCAGATACTACTATTGCTGACCTCGCAGTTGCTCTTAATACCTGCCAGATCAAGACAGGCGCTCCTTCAAGATCAGAAAGAGTTGCTAAATACAACCAGCTCATCAGAATCGAGGAAGAACTCGGCGCAGCAGCTGTTTATCCGGGCATGGCAGCATTCAACGTAAAAAGATAATTTAATTTGATTTGAATCAACTTAAAAGAAAAGCCTTACGGTCAGAATTGATCTGATCGTAAGGTCTTTTTTATTACATCTATGTGATTTTATGTTTTGTCACGAGATAAGATTTTTTGTAGTCTGAATATCGAATTCAGTTCAACGTTGTAGCGTGACTGAAACGTTGCTACGCGATGTTTTAGCACCGCGGGAGCAAGTTAGTTACGCTGCTTTGCAGTGAGCGTAGCGAACGGATACGCGAATTGACTCCGGCGGCACGCCGGCGCTTATTTTTCGGTGCAGAATTCAACGGTTTTTCCTTCAAGGATCATGTTCGTGGTACGTACTGCACACATCTTTCCGCACATGGAACAGGTGTGACGATCTGCAGGCGGTGTACTTTCAAAATACTGACGAGCCTTCTCTCCGTCAACTGCGATCTCAAACATTTTCTCCCAATCAACAACATGTCGCGCCTGCGCCATTTCATTGTCCCTGTCTCTCGCATGAGGAACTCCTTTGGCAATATCCGCAGCGTGTGCTGCGATACGGCTCGCTATTATACCTTCCTTTACATCGTTGATATCTGGCAAACGCAGATGCTCGGCAGGAGTTACATAACAAAGAAAATCTGCTCCGCTTGCAGCAGCGATCGCTCCGCCTATCGCTGAGGTAATATGATCATATCCCGGGAAAATATCCGTAACAAGCGGGCCAAGTACATAAAACGGCGCATTGTGGCACAGCCTCTTCTGCAGCTTCATATTAGCGGCTATCTCATTCATTGCCATATGTCCCGGTCCTTCTACCATAACCTGTACATTCTTCTCCCATGCTCTCTCTGTAAGATGTCCAAGCTCTATAAGCTCTGATATCTGGCCTGCATCCGTGCTGTCATCTATACATCCCGGACGCAGCGCGTCACCAAGACTTATCGTTACGTCATACTCCGCAAGTATATCAAGTACCTCGTCATAGTGCTCAAAAAACGGATTTTCATTGCCTGTCATCATCATCCATGCAAAAAGAAGCGATCCGCCGCGTGATACTATGTTCATCTTTCTTCCTTCTCGCATAAATGCTTCGATCGCACGGCGGTTAATGCCTGCATGGATTGTCATGAAGTCAACGCCCTCCTCTGCATGGGCGCGTACTACCTTCAGAAAATCCTCTGCTGATATTTCAAGCAGGTCCTTTTCCAGATAGCCTATCGCATCATACATCGGTACAGTTCCGATCATTGCAGGGGATTTTTCGATCAGCTCACGCCGGAAGGTATTGGTTTTTCCGTAATTGCTCAGATCCATAATAGCTTCTGCTCCGAATTTCAGCGCCATATCGACCTTCTGCATTTCAACATCATAGTTTTTGCAATCACCCGATATACCAAGATTCACATTTATCTTTGTTCTCAGTCCTGCGCCGATACCCTCTGCGGAAATCGATTTGTGATTGATATTACAGGGAATACACACCTCGCCCTTTGCAACAGACTCTCTGATTTCTTCCGGAGTCTTGTATTCCTTTTTTGCGACAGTTTCCATTTCAGGTGTAATTATTCCCTTTTTTGCTGCTTCCATCTGTGTTTTATAAGTTCTCATAATAATTTTCCTTTCAATCTGATTTATTGCGGCATCTGAGCAAAACGGCTTGTATTGTCAAATGCATGATTCATCGGACCCGAACCTTTTCCAAGATCAAGCATATCGGCAAGCGCACCCGAGATATAATCTTTCGATCTCTGTACTGCATCGGGCAGTGAAAAGCCCTTGGCAAGATTTGCCGCTATTGCCGAAGAAAGTGTACATCCTGTACCGTGAGTATTCGGATTATTTATCCTTGTTCCTTCAAAACGGTATATTTCACCGTCATAATAAAGGATATCGGTGGCATCGTTGATATTATGGCCTCCCTTGATAAGGACAGCCGTTGAATACTTCTTCCCTATCAATTCCGCTGTACTAAGCATATCCTGTTCGTTTTTGATCTTACAGCCTGATATCACCTCTGCTTCGGGGATATTGGGTGTTATAACTGACGAAACAGGAAAGATTTCTTCTTCCAGTACTGATACTGCATCATCTGCGATCAGTCTTGCTCCGCTTGTTGCGACCATCACCGGGTCAGCAACAATATTTTGTGCCTTATGTTCTGCAAGGCACAATGCAATGGTTCTTATCAATTCCGAGGACGCAACCATGCCGATTTTCACCGCATCAGGACGAATATCTTCAAAAACAGCCTCTATCTGCTGTTTAAGAAACAGAGGTGTGACCTCTGATATTGCCCTCACTCCGGTAGTGTTCTGAGCCGTCAGCGCAGTTACCGCGCTCATAGCATACACTCCGTTCAGTGTCATTGTTTTTAAATCAGCTTGAATTCCGGCGCCTCCGCAGGAATCGCTTCCTGCGATTGATAATGCTGTTCTCATAGTGATACTTCCTTTCACTGTGCATTATTTTTATATAGCGTCACAAGGTGGTGCCCCCGATATGACGCTTTCGGCGCGGTGCCCGCGCTGTCATTTCGCGGCGGAGTGCCTCCGCAGTCGTTTTCGCGATTCCGTTCGCTCCGCTCACTGCGTAGTAATCATAATTTTGTTGTTCCCGCGGTATTAAAAAATCGCGTAGTAACGTTTCAGTCACGCTTCAACAAGGAATAGTAATTCTCATCTCGTAACTACAAGTTTATTATACGAACTTTAAGTAACGCGGGAGCAACACAAACAAGCGTACTTGCAGCGAATGTAATGAGCGGCTACGCGAACACGACACCGGCGGCACGCCGGCTGGATTCACACTGCGTTTTGTAAAAACGCTATCGCTTTTGCAGGATCATTTGCCTTGAATACGCCCGTTCCTGAAACAACAATGTCTACTCCGGCTTTCACGGTTTCTCCGACTGTCTGTTCGGATATGCCTCCGTCTGCCTCTATAAGTACATCCAGACCTCTTTTTTGTATTTCCGCCTTTATCTCTGTAACCTTAGGCATCATGTCCAACATAAATGATTGCCCTCCGAAGCCCGGCTCTACAGTCATGACAAGCACCATATAAACCTTATCAAGATACGGAAATACAGCGCAGGCCGGTGTTTTCGGCTTTATGACTATTCCAGGAAGAATGCCCCGGCTTTTTATCCTTTCAATGGTTTTATCCGGATCATCCGCACATTCAACATGAAATGTTATTATATCCGCGCCTGCATCTGCAAATGCATCTATATATTCCAATGGGTGTTCGATCATCAGATGTACATCAAACGGCAGCTTTGTATAAGGACGTACAGCCTTTACAATTGCAGGACCTATTGTCAGATTCGGCACAAAATGTCCATCCATTACATCAAGATGAATCATATCTGCCCCAGCCTTATCGATACGGGCAGTTTCTTCCCCCATTTTTGCAAAATCACAGCTCAGCAGCGACGGCGCTACTTTCATTTTTATCATACCTTTCCCTTTTCATTATTCGCTCATAACTGTCACATAACAAACTCATGACAGCTTTCTTGCAACAGCAGATACCAGTATCAGCGCTGCACACCAGAAGCCTGTGTACAAAAGAAGCTCACCGTTGCCAAGCTTTGCAAATCCTGATACAAACGAGATGACCGATATAAGCATAAATCCTATCAGAATTGCAAGCACCTGTATTATTCTTGCTATCGTAACAGTTGAACGTATTTTGATACATCCCGACACAACAGCAGAAAATGCTGTTATCCTTCCGTTTGTTGCAACATATGCGCGTGAGCTTTTTTCTGTCTGCTTAAGCTCGTTATGGCAAATAGTACCAAGCCCTGTCGGAAGTATTTTAATGCATCTCTGATAAAGACTGAATTTATCCGCAACATGGGCCTGCGTTATATTCGGATCTATAGTACGCACTATAATGTTGACTCCATTATCAGTCAGTTCCCTCAGCGCATGGGCAATACCTCTGTCGACCTTATAGGTCAATACAAACATTGCAATCAGTTCACCCGACATCGAAATGTATGATATTTCGTTACCCATCCTGCGGTATTTCTTTTCCGCGGATTCATCAGGCATATCAATATTATGCTTTTCCATCAGCGCCCTGTTTCCAAGCAGTATCCTCTGCCCGCCGATCCACCCGGAAAGGCCCATTTCATCGTCATATGAAACACTGTCCACATCGGGCACCATATGCTTTCTGTCCTGTATTATAGTTTCAAACACATGAGTAAGCGCGCCGTTTACCGCAAAGGTAACTGATGCTCCGGCTAAAAGCGCATCGTTAAGCTTGCTTTCGTTATATGGCTTTATTCCGCTGAGAATTATGCTGCCCTTAGGATAAAGCTGCGCTGCATCTATCATTACTGCATTTGTATCACAGAACTGATTTACTGCCTCGTAACCGACTACCATTGCGCCCTTTTTAAGAGTTGACCGGCAAAGATTCCTTATCGGAATATTCAGCGCGATAAGACTGCACAGCGGAACCGTGATAAATGATGTTACAGCAAATGACGATACGCCGCCGATAAAATCATTTCTCATAAAGCCATAAGCCGCTGCACACATCACCGATAATACTACGGTAAACGGTGCCATAAATGATGCATTATCCTCCACAGGATCGGATGCATAAGAAAGATGAAGAAAATTACTCATAAACCCGGATTTCTTCATATACGCGATAATAGGCCTGTGTATCGGAAGGCCGCTGCATAATTTATCCGCATTTAACGTATCCGAATATATCTTTCCTGCACATTTAGCCTTACCGCTGCACAGGAATTTAAAGTTGTCTGCCGTTCTTGCTATTATAAGAAGTTTTCCTATTGAATTAAACAGAAGCGCTATAGCAGCCAAACAAATATATAAATGATATCTGCCGTCTAAATATACGTTTGGAAGAAACAGTGCCGTAACAGACTGTATAGCTGCCGCAACAGCAGCTGCTGCCGGCGCTGTATCACTGTTGCCCTTGACTTTTCTGAGCGGCATCAGACCGTTTACTATTGTATACCTGCTTGCAAATACCGTGACTGCTGTAAGAAGGAAACTCAGTATACCGTATACAAGCCAGCCGTTGCGAAGTTTTTCAAGAAACAAAGACGGCATAAGCTGCGCAAGAAGCGCAAGTGTGATCGAAAGTACAGTTGTGACAGCAAGAACGATCGTTCTTGCAAATATTCTGCTAAAATTAATTGTTATATCGTTCTTTATTTCAGCGGCGTCTTCTTCACTGCCATAGTCTGATATCTCAGGCTTTTCCTCAATAAATTCTTCTTCCTCGTCAAAAACATCACCCTCAGCTGAAAACAGCGCCTTGATACTTGCTCCGAATTTTTTCTTCGGCTTCAAAACAATAGGCTTCTTTTCTTTTTTGACAGGCTTTTCTTTTACAGCCTTTTCCTCGGAAAAATCTTGTTTTTCATCCTGATCAGCTGATTTTATTTCATGTGACACAGAATTCTTATTTTTTTTCTTCACCGACTGTACCGGTTTCTTTGCTTCGGATTCTGCCGGATTCAATTCTGTATCAGCAATTTGCGCCTCTGTATGCATCGGCCTGTTATTTTCATTTATCTTATCTCTGAGCTTTCTTATGTATTCATATTCTGTTCTGACGGTCCTCGTGAATTTTCCGGCCATAACGACAAAAGGAACACTATCATTATGCCTGTATATCATTGGTTCCCGTCTGCCCTCAGCAAAATCGGTAACCTGCATTCTCGGCGGCTGAACTGGTGCCTTCGGCGCAGCAGGCTCATGTGATAATTCGCTTGCCTTTGGCTGAACCGCTGCCTTCGGCGCAGCAGGCTCATGTGATAATTCGCTTACCTTTGGCTGAACCGCTGCCTTCGGCGCAGCAG
>CACYDC010000044.1 GCA_902773025.1 uncultured Ruminococcus sp. | reverse complement strand
TTTATCTGGTTTATCATGACATGATTTCATCATAAGCCTTTTTTAAGGCGAATACCTTTCGCGCAACCTCATCAAATTTGTCAGGCGTAAGAGATTGTGCGCCGTCTGAGAGAGCGTGTTTTGGATCATTATGAACTTCTATCATCAGACCGTCAGCGCCTGCTGCTACTGCCGCAAGGGACATCTGTTCGACAAGCCACGATTTGCCTGTGGCATGACTCGGATCAACGATTACCGGCAGATGTGACAGCTTCTTTACCACTGGAACAGCGGAAAGATCAAGCGTATTTCTCGTTGCTGTTTCGTATGTTCTTATACCTCTCTCACATAGTATAACATTGTTGTTTCCTCCGGCCATTATATACTCGGCGCTCATTATCCATTCTTCAATCGTATTTGCAAGTCCTCTTTTAAGCAGGATCGGCTTATTTATTTTTCCGAGCTGTTTTAAAAGCTCAAAATTCTGCATATTTCTTGCGCCTACCTGTATGATATCAACGCTTTCAAACATATCAATATGAGCTGCGCTCATTATTTCGGTTACGATAGGCAATCCGGTCGCCCTTCTTGCTCCTTTAAGAAGATCAAGACCCTCTGCCTTGAGTCCCTGGAATGAATACGGAGATGTACGCGGCTTGAATGCTCCTCCGCGAAGAAATGCCGCGCCGGCATCCTTTACTCTTTGCGCCACATAATTTATCTGCGCTTCGTTTTCTACCGAACACGGTCCTGCCATTATGCACAGACTGCCGTCACCAATCTTTTGTCCGCCGGGGAGTTCGATAACTGTATTGTCGGGGTGAAATTTACGGTTTGCTTTTTTATACGGTTCCTGCACACGCTTGACTTTCTCAACAATTTCCTGTGCGTTTACCCAATCTTCGTCCACTTGTGTAGTATCACCTATCAGTCCGAGTACAGTAGATTCTACACCTACCCATGAATTGACGGTGACATTGTACTTTTCCTCAAGTGATGCTTTGAAAAGTATCAGCTGTTCCTTTGTAGTTTCTTTTTTGAGTACGATAATCATTTTTATTTCCTCCTGAAAATTTTTCCGGAGCACGTAAAGGTTCCTTTGAAATCGCGTAAAACATAAAAAAACGGAACCTGTACGGTTCCGTTAGATGCTTTGGTGCTGAAAGTAATCAGTTTATACAGATAGCATCGCTGTCGGAAACGCACGAAAAGAATACCCATGCAAAAAACTTGCATGCATAGCAAAAAAAGTATTCACTAAATCGTGCATAATTCTTGTTTGTCACAGCGATGTTCTCCTTTCTGATTGACTGACAAGATAATGATATCACTATGAAATGTCTTTTGTCAATACGTTATTTAATAAAAACTTTAAATTACTAAATTTTTTAGACATACGATACTAAAACTTAATATGGTTATAAAGTAACAAAATTGATATAAAAACATTAAAAAAATTGTTCCTTTTTTTCGAAAATTGTGTTATCATTAATTTAATCTTTAGTTGTCGGGTTATTGTACGGCAAAAATTATTATCAAGGGAGATGTTTTTATGACACTACTCAAAAAATGTATTGCAGAATTTATCGGCACATTTGTTCTTGTTCTTTTTGGCTGCGGCACAGCAGTTGCTGTAGGATGTTCGTCATCTCAGCCAAATGCGGCTTATTTTATGACGGCGCTTGCGTTCGGTCTGGTTATCGTTGCTATGGCTTATTCGATTGGTAATATTTCCGGCTGCCATATCAATCCGGCTGTATCGATTGGATTGTTTTGCAGCGGAAAAATGACAGCTTCTGAATTTGTAGCATATATATGCTCACAGTTTGTTGGCGGAATTACGGGCGGAGCAATGCTTCTCGCATTTTTTGGAAAAGACAGCGGACTGGGTACTAATGGCCTTTATCAGAATGACGTATGGCTTTCAATGCTTATTGAGATTATTCTGACATTTGTATTTGTTATCGCGATTCTTGGAGTTACCTCAAAAACTGAAAACGGTTCTGTTGCAGGCATTGTGATCGGTCTTACACTCACACTTGTACATATTTTCGGTATACATTTCACCGGAACATCTGTGAATCCGGCAAGAAGCTTTGGTCCGGCAATATTTGCTGGCGGAGATGCATTTAAGAATGTATGGGTATTTATCGTTGCTCCTCTGGTAGGCGGTGTATTGGCAGCTTTGGTGTATAAGCTGCTTTCGGGTGAATCAAAATCCGAATCTGTACAGGAAAAAAAGCCTGTTGTTAAAAATACTGCTTCAAGCGGAAACAAAAACAAGAATCGCTCGTCTAAAAGAAAATAATCGAATAGCATACATAATTGGGTCCGGCAGTATGTCGGGCCCGATTTTTTGGCAGCAGAGTAAAATGCTTACTAATCATTAGCAATGTGGTTGAAAAGTTAGGATATCATAAAAAAATCCGTTTTCGCCTTAAGATAAAACGAAAACGGACCAAACAGAATTCATGTACAGTATGAACTCCGACTTTTATTATAGCGTGAATTTGTGTTTCTGTCAAGGTTAATCACCGAAAAAATAGTTGCAACTACCCGTGGCTTTTTTCACGAATTATGATAATTTTTTCTTACTGATAACTGTTTTTTATGTATTGGATAATTTCATTCACAGTTGACATAGATATGACATTTTCACGTATATTATTTGCTTTATCAATTGAAAATGATGATATATATTTCTTTACCTTGAGCACCGATGAAGGGGATACACTGAATTCATCAAGTCCGAATGACATTAGTATCGGGATCATTAAGGGATCGGCAGCAGCTTCACCGCACATTCCGACAGGGATATGTTCATTTTTGGCACATTTTATTGTCTGTTCTATCATCCGGAGTACAGCAGGCTGAAAGCAGGAGTATAACTCACTAACGCTTTCGTTTCCTCTGTCGCATGACATTACATATCCGGTGAGATCATTTGTTCCGATACTGAAAAAATCACATTCCTTTGCAAGAATGTCTGCGCATATAGCAGCAGCCGGCGTTTCTACCATTATTCCGGTTTTGATATCACGATCAAATGAAATACCTTCTTCTTTAAGTTCGTCCTTACATTCTTCAACAACAGCTTTGCATTTTCTCAACTCGGATATTTCTGAAATCATAGGAAACATGATTTTAATGTTTCCAAAGCATGATGCTCGGAGTATTGCGCGTATCTGCTGTTTGAAAACAGGAATGTTTTTCAGACAGTATCTTACTGCCCTCAGCCCAAGAAAAGGATTATCCTCCTGCGGTATGCCAAGATATGGTATAGACTTATCTCCGCCGACATCAAGAGTCCTGATAATCACCGGCCGCCCGCCGGCAATAATTGCGGCTTTTTTGTATTCTTCAAACTGCTGCTGCTCAGTTGGCGCAGTGTTTCTGTTCATAAACAAAAATTCGCTGCGCATCAGACCTATGCCCTCGCCATCATTTTCTACCGCTGCATTTGCCTCTTCTGCTTTTCCAATATTGCAGAACACGTCAAATCTTTCTCCGCTCGCGCAGGTACACGGCTTTCCTCTGAATAGTTCAAGACTCTGTTTTTCTTTGTTATATCCTATTTGCAAATCAATGTATTTTTTTAGTTCGGCATCGTCCGGTGAACGAATTACAGTTCCTTTTATCCCATCAACAATTATTGTTTCACCGTCGTTCAGTATCGACACTGCGTTTTGTACCGACATTACAGCCGGTATTTCCATCATTTTTGCAATTATTGCGCTGTGTGAAGTTACCCCTCCCGTTTCGGTTACAAAGGCACTGATTTTTCCCTTATCAAGTTCTGAAATCATAGACGGGGTTAATTCCTCGGTTATAATAACAGAATTTCCAGGCAGTGAGGATAACTGCGTACTCTGTATTCCCATCAGGTTCTTCAGTACGCTGTTTTTAACATCACGCATATCGGCTGCTCTCTGTCGGATAAGTTCCTCAGCAGCGGATGAAAAAATTGTGATGAACATATCACTGACATTTTCAAAAGCAGCCTCTGCACATTTTCCTTCCTTAATGAGTTTTTCACATTCTCCGATAAAATATGGGTCCTTTACAATACTGATATGTCCGCGGATTATATCTGCTTCGTTGGCGCCTACAGATTGCTCGATCTTCCGGGCAAGAAGCTCCGTGCTTCTGCAAAATTCAGAAAGAGCATTATCAAGGCGTAGTATTTCAGCGGAAATATCACTTACAGTCCTGTCGTTATATTCCGGGATTTTTTCTTTGATAATAATTGCTTTTCCTATACCTATACCATCTGAAACAGCAATACCCTTCAGCATACTATTACCTCCTTGTTCTGATACTTGATAAAAATATTATATCATAAATTTACTGAAAGTTAAACCTTTCAGTTATTTGTTAATAATTTATCAGTGTCAATTAATTGACAAATGAAAATAAATGCATATTGAAATCATTTTATAATATGGTATATTTATTTCAGAAACAAAATAATCAACTGATTACCAAGGAGGGGCATTTATGGATTTTTACGGTTTTTACACAGGAAAGATTTTTGATGCTTATGAATGGCTAGGCGCTCATTATACGAAGGAAAACACAACCTTCAGAACATTCGCGCCTCAGGCTCAGAGAGTCGAGCTTGTGCTTGAGGATCGTGTTATTCCCATGGAAAAGGTCTACAACGGACAATTCTATGAAGCAGTTGTTGATGATCTGCTAAGCGGAAGTAAATATGAATATCGTATTTATTCCCACGGCAGGTATACAGATCACTGTGACCCTTATGGAAATGCAATGGAGCTTCGTCCTGATCACAAATCTATTGTATGTGATATGAATGATTACATGTTCTCGGATAAAGACTGGATGAAAAAACGAAGCAATATGAAAAACAAACCGCTTAATATATATGAAATACATGCCGGCTCCTTTAAAAAGCTGGGTAATCGTCCTGATGATTGGTACGATTATGAACAGCTTGGAGAATTACTTATTCCATATCTCAAAGAAAACGGATATAATTATGTAGAATTTCTGCCATTGTGCGAGCATCCCAGTGACGAAAGCTGGGGTTATCAGACAACAGGCTATTTTGCGCCGACAAGCCGTTACGGTACACCGAATCAGCTGAAAAAAATGATAGATAAGCTTCATGAAAATGGTATAGGTGCGATATTGGACTTTGTTCCGGTACATTTTGCGGTTGACGCTTACGGTCTGTATCGTTACGACGGCGAAGCGCTTTATGAATATCCAAGTAATGATGTAGGTATGAGTGAATGGGGAAGCTGTAATTTTATGCATTCCCGAGGCGAGGTAAAAAGCTTTTTACAATCATCGGCAAATTATTGGCTTAAGGAATTTCATTTTGACGGTCTGAGAATGGATGCTATCAGCAGGATCATTTTCTGGCAGGGAGATGAAAGAAGAGGTGTTAACAGCAATGCGCTTGATTTTGTAAGAACAATGAACAGTGAGCTTAAGAAAATGAATCCGGGCATAATGCTGATTGCTGAGGACAGTACAAGCTTCAAGGGTATTACACATGATAATGATCATGGTGGACTTGAATTTGATTATAAATGGGATCTTGGCTGGATGAATGATACATTGAATTATTTTTCAATGGCTCCTGCTAAGCGTTCGGAAAATTATCACAAGCTCACTTTTTCAATGATGTATTTCGGTGATGAAAACTATCTTCTGCCGCTTTCTCATGATGAGGTTGTTCACTGCAAGGGGACAATTGTCAATAAGATGTACGGCAGTGACAGCGAAAAACTAAGTCAGGCAAGAGCGCTTTATATGTATATGATGGCTCATCCGGGTAAAAAGCTGAATTTTATGGGAAATGAACTTGCGCAGCTGCGTGAATGGGATGAAAAAAGAGAGCTTGATTTTGATCTTCTTTCTAAGCCCGAACACAGGATGTTCGGTGAATATATAAAAGAGCTTAACCGCATTTATCTGAATGAGGATGCTATGTATGAGCAGGATTATGAAAAGGAAGGCTTTGAATGGGCGGATTGCAGTCAGGAACAGCGGCTCATATATGCAATGATACGCAGCAGTAAAAAGGAAAAGCTTTTGGCTGTATTTAATTTCAGCAATGTTGAGCAGAAAAATTATCAGTTAAAGATAGGTGATTTAGGCAAAGCGGAGATTCTTCTGTGTTCTGACAGCAGACAGTATGGCGGAAATACTGATAATGATGCGCAGCTTTTCTCAATCAAAGATGAAATGATAGAGTTTCAGCTGCCTGCCTATTCAGGCATGATATTAAGGATCGGCAACGCAGTCTGATACTTTTTTCAAATAAATAACAGACATATTAGTATAAGCGCAAAGCTTTTAAAGCGCTGATCGCTTTTGTAACAGCATAAGATACAAGGATTATTTTTAGTATATTAAATAAATTGGACGGGTGTATATATTGAAAATAAACCGACGATATGATAGAATATGTTTATCTGTAATAACCCGAATTATTCGGAGATAGGTGGATAATAATGGCAGTAAAAAGAATATTTGTGGAAAAACGCCCCGGCTTTGATGTTGAGGCAGACAATCTTACAGCCGATATCCAGAAAAGTCTGGGACTGACAGCTGTAGAAAAGGTCAGGATTATAAACCGCTACGATATCAGCGGCATTGAAGGCGAAAATTTTGAAAAGGCAAAGAAAACAATACTCAGCGAAACAAATGCCGATTTTGTTTATGATGAGGTTCTGCCCGAGGATCCGGAATACAGGATCTTTGCAACAGAATATCTTCCCGGACAATATGATCAGAGAGCGGATTCGGCAGCACAGTGTGTGCAGCTTCTGACACAGGGCGAAAGACCGCAGGTCGTTTCTGCAAAGGTGATCGGTATAAAAGGAAATATTTCAGATGAGGATTTTAATAAGATCAAGCATTATCTTATCAACCCGGTAGAATCCCGTGAAGCTGCGCTTGATAAACCAGAATCTCTTGATATGAAGGCCGATATCCCGGCTGATGTAGCTGTAGTTGAGGGTTTCACTGAATGGAACGATGTACAGATGCAGGAATATTTCAGCAGTATGGGATTTGCAATGACGCTTTCCGATCTCAAATTCTGCCGTGATTATTTCCGTGACGGCGAACACAGAGATCCGACAGTAACAGAACTTCGTGTAATAGATACTTATTGGTCGGATCATTGCCGACATACAACATTCCTTACAAGACTCGAAAATATTGAAATAGAAAAAACAGAACTTTCAAAAACAATAGAAGATGCGCTTGCACTTTATTATGAGTGCAGAGATGAGCTTTATGGTAAGGACAGCGCAAAAGATGTTTCCCTCATGGATATGGCGCTTGTCGGCATGAAGCTTCTTAGAAAGAAAGGTCTGATCCCTGATCTTGATCAGAGTGATGAAATAAATGCATGCTCGATCGAAGTACCGGTTACTATTGACGGCAAAACAGAGCAGTGGCTTGTACAGTTTAAAAATGAGACACATAATCATCCCACTGAAATTGAGCCTTTCGGCGGTGCAGCAACCTGTCTTGGCGGCGCTATACGCGATCCGCTTTCAGGCAGGGCATATGTATATCAGGCTATGCGTGTAACAGGCTCGGGTGACCCGACTGTTCCTTTTGAAAAAACAATGGAAGGTAAACTTCCGTCAAGAAAAATAACAACAGGCGCCGCGCAGGGCTATAGCTCCTACGGTAATCAGATAGGCCTTGCAACAGGTCAGGTAGTAGAGCTTTATGATCCCGGATATGCTGCAAAAAGAATGGAGATCGGCGCTGTTATAGGTGCTTCACCGAAAGAAAATGTTGTCAGGGGAGTTCCCTCACCGGACGATATAATCGTACTTTTAGGCGGAAGAACAGGCCGTGACGGCTGCGGCGGCGCTACCGGCTCATCAAAGGCACATACTATGGATTCTATTGAAACCTGCGGCGCTGAGGTACAAAAGGGTAATCCTCCGACTGAAAGAAAAATCCAGAGATTATTCCGCAATAAAACTGTTTCTAATATGATAAAGCGCTGCAACGATTTCGGCGCAGGCGGTGTATGCGTTGCTATCGGTGAGCTTGCAGACGGACTTACAGTTGATCTCGATAAGGTGACCAAGAAATATGACGGTCTTGACGGCACAGAGCTTGCTATTTCCGAGTCACAGGAAAGAATGGCTGTTGTGCTTGAAGCAAAGGATGTTGACAGATTCATAGCAGAAGCTGATAAGGAAAATCTTGAAGCAACCGCTGTTGCGATTGTAACAGAAACACCTCGTTTGACAATGAAATGGAGAGGAAAAACAATTGTTGATCTCAGCCGAGAGTTTCTTAATACAAACGGTGTTACACAGGTCGCACAGGCTTATATCACTTCTCCGGAGCCGGATAAAAACTACCGCGCTCATGCCCCGCAGCTTCTCAGAGGAAAATCAATTGAGGAAAGCTTCAAGGCGAACCTCAGCAGACTTGAGGTTTGCTCACAGCGCGGACTTTCTGAGCGTTTTGATGCAAGTATCGGCGCTGCTACGGTAATGATGCCGTTCGGAGGAAAGACACAGCTTACTCCTGAGGAAGCAATGGCGGCTAAAATTCCTCTGCTTGAAGGGGAAACGGATGACGCTACAGCAATGTCATACGGATATATTCCCGGAATTGCAAAATGGAGTCCTTTCCACGGCGCAGCCTATGCTGTAACAGAATCGTTGTCAAAGCTTCTTGCAATAGGCGCAGACCCGCTTACTGCTCGTCTGACTTTCCAGGAATATTTTGAAAGACTGCACGATGTGCCGGAACGTTGGGGCAAACCTGCCGCAGCACTTTTAGGAGCTTTCGTTGCTCAGATAAAAATGGGACTTCCGTCGATCGGCGGAAAGGATAGTATGTCAGGTTCTTTTGAGGATCTTGATGTGCCCCCGACCCTTGTAAGCTTTGCGGTTGCAATGACGAAGGCTTCAAAAACGATTTCAGCTGAATTCAAAAAATCAGGCTCCAGAGTCATTTATATCCCGGTTCCTGAAGATAAGCAGTCAATGCTTCCGGATTGGGAAAAGCTGAAAACAGTTTACCGATATGTATATTCTCTTATGAACGAAGGCAAGGTTCTTGCTGCGTCTACAATAAAAGAAGGCGGCGCAGCGGCTGCGGTCGCAAAGATGTCATTCGGCAACAAGATCGGATTTACGTTTGCAAAAGATCTTACTGACGATGAGCTTTTCGCTCCGCTTTCTGGTTCGATGATACTTGAGCTTGCGGACGGTACAGAGATAAGCGATATCCTGTATTACGATCTTGGTACAACTGCTGACACAGATATAATTACCGTAAATGGTGTAACATTTGCAATAGACGAATTGATCAATACATGGGAGTCAAAGCTTGAAGGCGTATTCCCGTCAAAAGCAAAATGTCCCAAGCTGAGCCGTGATATCCCGCTGTATACAGAAAGAAATACATCTTCTCCTGTAATCAAGACTGCTAAGCCGAAGGTATTCATTCCTGTATTCCCGGGAACAAACTGCGAAGTCGATACAGCGAGAGCATTTGCAAAAGCCGGCGCAGAACCGGAGCTTCTTATTGTACGCAATCTTACCCCGAATGCAATTGAAGAAACAATCAAAGAAATGGTCAAGCTTATTAATGAATCTCAGATGATCATGCTTCCGGGCGGATTCTCAGGCGGTGACGAACCGGACGGTTCCGGCAAATTCATTGCAACGACCTTCCGTAACCCGAGAGTAAGCGAGGCAGTAAACGAATTGCTTAAAAACCGTGACGGACTTATGCTTGGTATATGTAATGGATTCCAGGCGCTTATAAAGCTTGGTCTTGTTCCATACGGTGAGATCAGGGAGCTTAAGGAAGATGACGCAACACTTACCTACAACACAATAGGCAGACATATTTCACACATTGCATATACAAGAATAACATCAGTTAAATCGCCATGGCTTTCCGGTGTCAATGCCGGTGATGTATTCTCCATTCCGATATCACACGGGGAAGGACGTTTCGTTGCAAGCGAAAAAATGCTCGATACACTTATAAAGAATGGACAGATTGCTACTCAGTATGTTGATCTTGAAGGCAATCCTTCTGATGATATTGCCTTTAACAATAACGGTTCAGTATGTGCTATTGAGGGTATAACCAGTCCTGACGGCCGTGTTCTCGGCAAGATGGGGCACTCTGAAAGAAAGGGTGAAAACCTTTATTTCAATACACCGTTTGAGAAGGATCAGAAACTCTTTGAAAGCGGTACAGCATATTTTAAATAATATAATACTGCAAAGCCCGGGCGGCATCTTCTCAGAGATGTCGGCCGGGCCTTGATTTGCGGTAATTATTCAGAATTTACGATATTTCTTAACGGGACGTCTGCTTTTCTTTTTGCGGTTATATACGGCAGCTATGATAAAATAAATAAGCACTAAAACCGCAATAATTACTACTGTCAGCACAAACCATCCTGCTGATACAATTTTTTTCAATCCGTCTACAGCTGTCAGCAATTCACTCCGATCAACCGATTCGCTCGCAAGAAGCTCTATTTTTGCAAGCTCCTGATTAGCATAGCTAAGTGTCACCCAACCGACGTGATCTCCTTCTCTTATCGGCGCGTCAATATGGTCGGGTACGTCATATGTTCTGTCAATACTTTCTACGGATACATCGTCAGGCATTATTGTCGAAAAACCTTCTGCCGGAGATAACTGTATCTCATCCTTATTCCAGGCATACTTTATAGATATTTCTTTAACAAGATCGTTTTTGTCAAGAATGGATTTTATCGACAGATTGTCAAAAGCCCATCTGTAAAGATCGACCGAATCGAGCATAGCGCCGTTATCATAGGATTCGCCGTTTTCATCCTCATACGGCGCGCCATATGCTACACAAAGGTAGGTATATCCGTTTTTTACTGCCGTAGATACAAGACAATATCCGGAGTCATTTCCTGTTGAACCTGTTTTTATGCCCTGCGCATAGGGGTAATAATATTCTCCGCCTCTGTTTTCATCTATCATATAATTAGTCGTGACAAGATATCTGTCTTCACCAAGACAATCCGAAGTAGTTGTGTTGGATATTTCCGCAAACATAGGGAGCGTCAGCGCATATTTCGTAATCTTAGCCATATCTTCTACTGTTGTATAATGGTTAGGATCGTTCAGCCCGTGAGGATTTTCAAAATGTGTATTCGAACAACTCAGCGATCTGGCCTTTTCATTCATCATATCTACAAATTTTCCGATATCTCCTCCGCCTATATAATCGGCGAGAATCAGCGCAGCATCGTTTCCGGAGGGAATCATAAGACAATTCAGAAGCTGGTAAATGCTGAGTTTTTCGTTTTCCTCTATTCCGGCCACAGAACTTCCTGTACCGTCAAGCATATGCAGGACACTGCCCTTAACTGTAACATATGTATTCTTGAAATTGCTGACGTGCTCGGCAGTTACGATATAGGTCATTATCTTTGTTGTCGAAGCCGGAAACCGCCTTTCCTTTGCATCCTTTTGAAATACGACACAGCCTGTATCGAGATTTTCAAGATATACAGATTTGCTCCTAAGCTTTATATCGGCGTTAAACTCTGCAGCTTCTGTTTGCTGCGGAGGTATTATTATCAATGCTGACAAAAAAACAATAAACGCCAATAAAAAAGTCATTGTTTTTTTCATAGAAAAATATCAACTCCTGTGATATAATTAATAGTGCTTTACAGGTTATATATAGTGTAGTAGTTGATCGGCGATTTTTAACTTTTACATTATAAGCTGTATACTACTATTGTACATTATTTCATGATAAAACACAAACAAATTTCTGCTGAAATTTATTGTTTAAATCAGTATAAATGTAGTAATAATTTAAGGGGTATCGTTTTATGGTATTTATCACCGGTGATATGCACGGGGAATATGAAAGATTTGAAAGCAAAAAGCTTAAAAAACTGACTGAAAATGATTGTCTGATAATTTGCGGTGATTTCGGATTTTTATGGGATAATTCAAAAAAAGAAAAACAGACTCTTGATAAAATACGCGAAAAAAAATTCAGGACATTATTTGTTGAGGGTACACACGAAAATTTCTCGCTGTTGTCATCCTATCCGGTTACTGAATTGTTCGGCGGAAGGGTAAGAAAAATGGGCGGAAATCTCTATCAGCTTCTCAGAGGCGAAATATATACCATTGAAGGAAAAACGTATTTTGCATTTGGCGGCGGCGACAGTGAGGATAAAGAGCTTCGCAAGGAAAACGGAACTTGGTGGAAAGAAGAAATGCCGTCTATGATTGAATTGCAGTATGCTGTAGAAAAGCTCGACAAAGCAGGGAGAAAGGTTGATTATGTTATAACTCATGAACCCTCGCTCACCGATATGGCTCATGTTATACGAAAATGCAGGATTGATCCCCTCGCCACATTCTTTGATGAGCTTTCTCATAATATAAGCTATAAAAAATGGTATTTCGGCAGTCTTCATACAAATAAAAAGCTTCGCCATGCACACGCGCACTGTCTTTTTACGGATATCGTGAAGGTGATATGATCAAAAGCCTTGCATAAAAAATATTATTAACAACGGAGTGAGCATATGGATTCGCCTCTTGCAGATCGCTTAAGACCTCAAAGTCTTGATGATATAGTTGGTCAGCATCATCTTCTTGATGAAGGCAGACCGCTTAGAGCTATTATTGAATCGGGTAATATTCCCAATATGGTGTTCTACGGACCTTCGGGAGCAGGTAAAACGACCCTTGCTTCTTATATAGCAAAACGTACAAACCGCAGTCTGAGAAAGCTGAACGGTACGACTGCATCTACTGCGGATATAAAGAGTATTTTCGAGGAGCTTAACGGTTTTGACGGAATAAATGGTATACTTCTTTATCTTGATGAAATACAGTACTTTAACAAGAAACAACAGCAGACCCTTCTGGAGTACATAGAAAACGGAAGTATCACTCTGATCGCTTCTACTACCGAAAATCCTTATTTTTATGTTTACGGCGCAATTCTTAGCCGTTCAACAGTATTTGAATTCAAGCCTGTTGAGAAGGATGATGTTATTGCCGCAGTAAACAGAGCATACTCTGTACTCGAAAAAGAACATAATATTAAAATAATACCTGATGCTGACGCAGCTGAGCATATTGCTTATGCCTGCGGAGGAGATGTCCGTAAGGCAATAAATGCCGTGGAGCTTTCTGTAATTGCGTCAAAACCTGTTGACGGAAGTATAAAGATCACTTTGGACACGGTTTCACAGCTGACACAGAAAAGCGCCGTACGCTATGACCGTGAGGGCGATGAACATTACGATCTTTTATCGGCATTTCAGAAATCAATGCGCGGTTCCGACCCTGATGCGGCAATATTGTATCTTGCTCGTATCCTGGCAGCAGACGATCTTCCGTCTGCCTGCCGCAGACTGATGGTATGTGCCTGTGAGGATGTCGGGCTTGCAAATCCTCAGATAATACCCATTGTTAAATCTGCTGTTGATATTGCAATGATGGTAGGACTTCCCGAAGCAAGGATACCTCTTGCGGATGCTGTTATTCTTGTAGCTCAGTCGCCAAAATCAAACTCAGCATATAATGCTATTGCCGCTGCGATGTCCGACGTTGAAAAAGGAAAGACTTACGGTTTTCCGCGTCAGCTGCAAAATAAACACTATGACGGCGCAGATGCAAAAACCAAGGGCCAGTTTTATCTTTATCCTCACGATTATCCCGACCATTGGGTGGAACAGCAATATCTTCCGGATGGTGTGAAAAATGCTGTATACTATAAACCGGGAGAAAATAAAAACGAGCAGGCATACGAGGCATATTGGAAAAAAATCAAAGGCAATAATAAATAAGGACCCACTGCATTTAAAGGAGTAATACGATGAAAATCGGAAACGTTGAAATAAAAGGCTATGCCGCACTGGCGCCGATGGCCGGGGTTGCAGACAGAGCCTTTCGTGAGCTTTGTGTAGATTTCGGAGCGGCTTATGTAGTTGGCGAAATGGTCAGTTCGAAGGGAATTACATATGACAGCAAAAAATCCGCTGAGCTGCTTGAGCTTTCCGACAAAGAACGTCCTGCGGCAGTACAGCTTTTTGGCAATGAGCCGGATGTTATGGCAAGGGCAGCTGAATTTTCGCTGAAATACAAACCTGATATTATTGATATAAACATGGGTTGTCCGGCGCCTAAGATTGCAGGGAACGGGTCCGGCGCAGCGCTTATGAAAGATCCTGATCTGTGTGGAAGGATAACTTCTGCTGTATGCAGCTGCGTGGATGTGCCTGTTACCGTTAAAATACGCAAGGGTTGGGATAAAAACAGTATAAATGCCGTTGAAGTTGCAAAAATATGTCAGCAGGCCGGCGCTGCGGCAGTTACAGTACACGGCAGAACCAGAGAACAGCAGTATATGCCGTCTGCCGATTGGGATATGATTCGTCAGGTAAAGAAAGCATTAACCATACCCGTAATAGGAAACGGTGATATAAATTCAGCCGAAGATGCTGCTGCGATGATTGAAAAAACAGGCTGCGATCTCGTCATGGTAGGTAGGGGCGCTCTTGGCAATCCTTGGATATTCCGCGAGATCAACAGCCTTATCGGACATGACAGGCCGTCGCTTCCGGTTTCTGCTGCTGAACGCATATCGGTGTTGTTACGCCATATACAAACCCTATGCGAGTATAAGGGAGAAGCAATAGGAATGAGAGAGGCAAGAAAACACAGCGCATGGTATTTCAAAGGTATGAGAGATGCTGCCTCTCTGCGCCGCAAAGCCGGAACCTTAACAAAATTTGACGATCTTATTGAGCTTTGTAAAATGATAAACGTGTAAAATAAGCGCGAACAATCAAAGCATAGTGGAATTAGTATATCAGAAACACGAAATAATCGGAGGGACAGCTGTCCGGCTGTTCCTTTTTTTGCGCCAGTAATATTCTTATGAATAGAATTGTTTTGTCTTACTATGAAATTAATTTCAAAAATATCGCAGCTTTTTTTATACATATTAATAGAATTAAAACAAGTTTTCGGAAAGGTTTCCCCCGGCAGGGTTTTGGACAGAATTCCAATATTCCGGAAAAGAAATTTAATTTCCGTAAGCAAGAGCAAAATGTGCTTTTATATTTGCTTGAAATATGGTATACTATATTAGGAATATCAGGAATGAACAGGAGATGTGAAAATGTCTTATTTTATAAGAAAAAATATCTGCGAAGGTGTCGCTTTCAGCAGTATTACGGATGACAGATTCAAGATTGGAAGACAAAGCGTTAATATGATAGTTCCTCTCAGCAGGGAAACAGCTGCCGCTAATGCGCTGCTTTCGTGCGTTCTCAGCCGTTCAAGTAAAAAATATCCGGATTTTACTGCGCTCAGCAGAAAACTTGACAGCCTTTATGGGGCCGCTCTATATCCTTCTGTAAAAAAGGTCGGCGAATATCAGTTTATAACTATAGCTGCGTCAGGACTTGAGGATAGATTCGCTTTTGATGGAGAAGCAGTGTCAGTAGAACTTGCGCGGCTGCTTTCGTCGATAATATTTGAACCTGATTTTGAAAACGGCCGGTTTAAGGATGAAAATGTTGAACAGGAAAGACGGCAGCTGATTGAAAATATAGATTCGGAGTACAACGATAAAAGATTTTATGCTATAAAACGCTGTGTTGAAAATATGTGCAGAAATGAGTTATATTCTATACCCAGAGAAGGCAGCAGGGAAGATGTTGAAGCATTGACTCATGAAAAATTATTATCCGCTTGGAATAATCTTCTTAAAAACGCTCAGGTGGAAATTACAATGCTCGGAAGTACATCGCCGGATAAGGCGCTTGAGGGTTTTGCGAATTATTTCGGGGATATGCCAAGGACACCGGTAAGTGTTGATATCCGGAATATCAAACCGGGGGAGGTCCGGCATATTACTGAAACTGAGGACCTTTCACAGTCGAAGCTTGTTATGGGATTCAGATGTTATTATTCGGATGATGATAAAACCGCGCTCGAAAATTCACTTATGTCCGCCGTTCTTGGCGGAACACCAACCTCCAAATTATTTGCAAATGTCAGAGAAAAACAAAGCCTGTGCTATTACTGCGTCAGCAGTGTCCATAACAGTAAAGGAATAATGATTGTCGACAGCGGAGTTGAAACTGAAAATATCGAAAAAACAGAAACCGCAGTTATTGAACAGCTTGATCTTCTTAAGCGTGGAAACATTACAGATGATGAATTGATTAGCGCAAAGCTTGCAGTGAAGAATTCGCTTATGTCCTCACTCGACAGTCTTGCTGCAATGCAGGGCTATTACGTTGGCGGCATCCTGAGAAAAAATCAGCTTTCGCCGCTTGAAGCCGCTGCCGCAGTTGATGGTATATCAAAGGAACGCATTGTAGAGCTTGCTCAGAAGGTAGAACTTGACACAGTGTTTTCACTTGTGGGTAATTAAGAGGAGAGGTTTTTATGGGATTTGTAAAAATAGAAAACAAAAGAGTAAATGAGCATTACTATCGTATGGAGCATAGATCAGGTTTGACGATTATAGTATATCCCAAAAGAGGATTTAATTCGATATATGCAAGTATAGGAACGAAATTCGGTTCTGTTTATTCTAAATTTGTGTTTAACGGACGTGAGATCACAGTACCTGACGGAACAGCTCATTATCTTGAGCATAAGCTTTTTGAAAGTGAAGACGGCGACGCATTTTCAAAATATGCCAAAACAGGCGCGTCTGCAAATGCCTATACCTCGTTTGATATGACGTGTTATCTGTTCTCATGTACGAGTAAATTCAGAGAGTCGCTTGAAATACTGATAGATCTAATGCAGACACCGTATTTCACAAAGGAAACTATCGCAAAGGAACAGGGAATCATTTCACAGGAAATAAAAATGTATGACGACAATCCTGATTGGCGTGTAATGATGAATCTGTTTAAAGGAATGTATCATTCTCATCCGATTAATATTGATATTGCCGGAACTGTTGAGTCAATAGCGCAGATAACACCTGAGATACTGTATGATTGTTATAACAGCTACTATAATCCCCATAATATGGTTCTTACGGTAGTCGGAGGAGCCGATCCGGCAGAGGTGCTTGAAATCACTGATAAGAAGCTGATCCCGGGTAAAAATGTTGATACAAGACTCATTATTCCTGATGAACCCTATAAAGTAGTCAAAAGCTATACTGAGCAGACAATGCCTGTTGCAGTACCACAGTTTGAAATTGGTTTCAAAGAGGACAGCGCAGATAAATATGCAACTAACAAGGAACTGGTTTGTACGAGTGTACTGATGAATTCATTTGTAGGTGAAGGATCAGGTCTGTACAGAAAGCTTATGGATGAAAAACTGATAAATTCCGGCTTTGGTTATGAATATCTTGAAGGATTGGGATACCGCTCTGTTATTCTGTCGGGAGAATCAAGAAACCCTCAGGCAGCTGCTGAAATAATAAACGACGCTGTAAGAAAACTTCATAAAGACGGCGTGGGCAGAGAGGATTTTGAAAATGCTAAAAAGGCTGTTTACGGCAAGTGTATTGCAGGATTTGATTATAAGCAGTCGATAGCTTCCGAGCTTATGAATTCGCAGTTTACAGGCAGAGAAATATTTGAAGCGGCAGATGCAGCAGCTGAAATAACGCTGAATGATGTCAACGAACGTCTTCAATATCAGCTTGATGCCGATAACAGTTGTCTGTCAGTGGTAAAGTGCGAGGAATAACAGCTTGACTCAGACAAATAACTTTGAAGTAAGAAAAGAGGAAATGAAAAAATGTATAATGTCACCTTCCCGAAAATGGGATTGAGCTTCAGTATAAACAGGGTAGCGCTGAAACTGGGAGATTTTAGTATATATTGGTATGGTATAATAATAGGTGTCGGTTTTCTCCTGGCGCTTCTGTTTGCCGTCAGAAACCTGAAAAGGTTCAATATCAATTCGGAGAATTTTTTTGACTGTGTACTTGCAGGTCTTGTGTGCGGCATTATCGGAGCAAGGGTGTTTTTTGTGGTATTCCGTTGGGATGATTATAAAAACAATCTTATGGATGTTTTCGCTATTCATAATGGCGGTTTGGCTATTTATGGAGGAATTATCGGAGGACTCGGAGCAGCATGTCTGGTTGCAAAACGAAAAAAAATTAATATTCCGGCAATGCTTGATATAGGCGGAATGGGATTTCTTATCGGTCAGGGTATCGGAAGATGGGGCAATTTTATTAATCAGGAGGCTTTTGGTACACCGACTGATCTGCCCTGGGGAATGGTAAGTGAAAATACCGGCGGTATTGCAGTTCATCCGTGCTTTCTGTATGAATCTATATGGTGCCTGACAGGCTTTGGAATATTATATTTCATCAGCAGAAAATGGAGAAAATTTGACGGACAGATGTTTGTACTTTACATGATATGGTATGGTCTGGAGCGTATGATTGTTGAGGGTCTGCGTACAGACAGCTTGTACACTCCATTTTTCGGACTAAGGGTATCACAGGTTATTTCCGGAGTGATAGTGATAGTAGGTGTTGTACTTCTGATTATTAACCTTCGTAAGTGCAGGAAGAGTGCTCAGGTCAATGAAGGGAATGAATCTGAAGACTCACATGGTGAAGAGTTGAATTCGGAAAGTCAGAAAACTATTTAGATTATAAATATTATATTAAAAGGAGAAGTTAAAAATGGCAAAAATTATCAGCGGTAAGGAAGTATCTGCAAAAGTCAGGGAACAGGTTAAAACAGAATGTGATGAACTGAAGTCAAAAGGAATCAATCCGGGATTAGCAGTTATTATTGTCGGAGATGATCCGGCATCGAGAGTATACGTCAATAACAAGAAAAAGGCTTGTGCTGATGTGGGCTTTGTTTCTGAAGAATATGCATTGCCGGCGGAAACAACTCAGGAACAGCTTCTGGCGCTTGTAGAAGAACTGAATAATAAACCTGATATCAACGGTATACTGTGCCAGCTGCCGCTGCCGGGACATCTTGATGAAACAGCAGTGATCAATGCAATATCTCCTCTTAAAGATGTAGATGCCTTTCATCCGTCAAATGTCGGCAAGATCATGATAGGTGATTATGATTTTCTGCCGTGCACACCTGCCGGCGTAATGGAAATGATTCATAACGAGGGAATAGAAGTAAACGGAAAAAATTGTGTAGTAATAGGAAGAAGCAATATTGTCGGCAAGCCTATGGCAATGCTGCTGCTTCACGAAAACGGAACTGTGACTATCTGCCACAGCAGAACAAAGAATCTTAAGGAAATATGTGCAAGAGCTGATATCCTTGTTGCAGCTGTAGGAAAACCTAAATTTGTAACGGCTGATATGGTCAAGGAAGGAGCCGTTGTTCTTGATGTAGGGATCAACAGAGATGAAAACGGAAAGCTTTGCGGAGATGTGGACTTTGAATCTGTTGAACCTAAAGCATCATATATCACTCCGGTACCCGGAGGTGTCGGCCCGATGACTATCGCAATGCTCATGAAAAACACACTTAAAGCCGCAAAAATACAGAATGGGATAATTTGATCCTGACTGCAAAAGGAAGTGTTCGCATGGGACAAAAAGACAGGGTGACCAAAACACTGGAATCGTATAATGATGTTTTTGCTGATATAATTAATGTACTGCTATTTAAAGGAAAGAAGATAATAAAAGAAAATGAATTGACACCCGCAGATATTCTTTCACAATATAAAGCAGATGGAAAAATAAGTGAGCAGGAAAGAGATGTTTCAAAATATTGGCATAATGCCGGATTTAATCTTGCTTTCATAGGTATTGAAAACCAGGACAGACCGGACAATGCCAATCCGTGTCCTTGGTTATGACGGAGCAGCATATCGGAATCAGTTAAGAAAAAAATCAGATGATCTGAACAGATATTATCCCGTGATAACAATTGTATTATATTTTGGAGAAAGTAATTGGAATTACGGCAAATCATTATATGATTGTATTGAAATGACACCTGAGTTGATGCCATTTGTCAATGATTACAGAATTAATCTGTATTCAATGAAGGATATATCTCCGGAGACTCTGAATTTATTTAGTTCGGATTTTAAAATAATAGCTGAGTTTTTCACAAAAATGTATTCAGCGGATAAGAATCTGACGTTTTCGGACAGATTGCTTGATCATCCTGAAGAAACCCTTGATCTCATAAGCGTTTTTTCAGGTGACAGAAGATTTTCAGATGAATACAATAAGCTGAGATCAGAAAAACATGAAGGAGGAATATCGATGTGTGAACTGATTGACAGAATTGAAGAACGTGGTATTGAAAAAGGTATTGAAAAGGGTATTGAAAAAGGTATTGAAAAAGGTATTGAAAAAGGAGTAGACAAGGGAAAATCCGAATTGCTGAAAAAATTAGTTGATCTTGGAAATAGTGTAAAGCAGATCTCGGCGATGTTTAATATGCCTGAAACAGAGGTTGAAAGATTGTTGGCAATTCAATAATAAAGGAAGTTTTATTACTGAATCGAATGAGGAGGAGCATTATGAAAATACCATTTTCACCGCCGGATATCGGCGAGGATGAAATAAGTGAGGTTACAGCGGCTTTGAAAAGCGGATGGATAACAACCGGTCCGAGAACTAAAAAGTTTGAAAATATGATAACAGAGTTTTGTATGAGCAGAAAAAGCGCATGCTTTGATTCATGCACAGCGGCTCTGGAAATGACACTTCGTGTACTTGGTATAGGCGATGGTGACGAGGTTATTGTGCCTGCTTATACCTATACTGCTTCAGCAAGTGTAATATGTCATGTAGGTGCAAAACCGGTGATGATTGACTGTTCAAAAAATTCTGTACAGTTGGATTATGAGAGGCTGTCTGAACTTATAAATGAGAAAACAAAAGCAATTATCCCTGTGGATATAGGTGGTGTGCCGTGTGATTATGACAAGATATACAATGCGGTTTTGACTAAGAAGTCATTATTTTCGCCCAAAAATAAAATACAGGAACAGATCGGAAGAGTTGTAGTATTGGCCGATGGAGCACACTCGTTTGGCGCAAGGAGAAATCAGCAGATGACCGGTTCTCTTGCAGACTTTACAGCATTTTCTTTTCATGCAGTCAAGAATCTCACAACAGCTGAGGGCGGCGCGATTACCTGGAACAGAAATCTAAGAATGGATGAAGAAGAACTGTATAAGAAATATATGCTTCTTTCTCTGCACGGACAGTCTAAGGATGCTCTCGCTAAAACAAGGCTTGGTGCATGGGAATATGATATTGAAGGACCGTATTATAAGTGTAATATGACAGATATTGCTGCTGCGATAGGAATTGCTCAGCTAAGGCGTTTTCCTGCAATGCTGAAAAGAAGAAAGCGGATAATCGAATTTTATGACAGAGAGCTTTCGGAATGTGGTGTATCAATGCTTAAGCATTATTCCGATAAGCAAAAATTCTATTCCAGCGGACATCTTTATCTTGTGAAACTCATTGGCAGAGATGAAGAATATCGTAATACTGTTATTGAAAGAATGGCAAATCTCGGAGTTGCAACAAATGTACATTATAAGCCGCTGCCTATGCACACGGCATATAAAAATCTTGGTTTTGATATTTCAGATTTTCCAAATGCATATGAAATGTATAAAAACGAAATTACACTTCCGCTTTATTCTAAACTTACAGATGATGAGGTTATGTACATAGTCGATTGCTTTAAAAAATCTCTGAATAGCTGAATTATACAATTTGTATATATTATAACAAATTATACAAGAAAATCGCTGCTTGATATGGCAGCGGTTTTTTCTTTGCCTGATTATTATGAAGTGTATATGAAAGAATAATTTCACTTTGCAGGGTATATATTATATTAACGCAAAAAGGCAAAGGGAGAGTGAAGCTATGGAATGGCATAGTCTGGATAGCAGCGAAGCTGTACGGCTGCTGAAATCTGATATCAATAACGGCCTGACTAATGCACAGGCTAAAAGCCGGACGGAAAAGTACGGAAGTAATGTACTCAGGGGAAAAAAGAAACAAAGTGTTATTATAAAATTTTTTATGCAGTTTTCGGATTTTATGGTATTGATACTTTTAGCAGCAGCGGCCGTTTCATTTGGAATAGCTGTAATGAGCGATGACGGAGATTTTATTGATCCGATCATGATATTGATGATTGTTGTGGTCAATGCAATTATCGGAACGGTTCAGGAATGTCGTGCTGAAAAAGCAATTGAGGCTTTGAAAAAGCTTTCAGCACCACACGCAAGGGTTATAAGAGGCGGACATACGGTTTCGGTACCGTCTGAGGATGTCACGGTAGGAGATATAATTATTGTTGAGGCGGGAGATCTTATTTGTGCGGATGCAAGGCTGACTGAGGCTGTATCTCTTAAGTGTGAGGAGGCAGCACTGACAGGTGAAGCTGTACCTGCGGAAAAATCAGCAGATGTTATCCTGAACAAAGATACGGGTATTGCAGACCGGGTAAATATGCTGTATTGTTCGACAAGTGTTACAAGCGGACACGGAAAAGCAGTAGTTACTGATACAGGGATGGACACACAGGTAGGAAAAATAGCTGCAATGCTTGACAGCGGTGAGAGTCCCCAGACACCTTTGCAAAAAAGTCTGGCGAAAACAGGAAAGGCTCTCGGAATATGCGCATTGGCAGCATGTGCGTTGATATTCTTGTTAGGGCTTCTGCAAAAAATACCGCCGCTCGATATGTTTATGATATCAGTCAGTCTTGCAGTTGCAGCAATACCCGAAGGACTTCCTGCGATAGTTACTATAGTACTTGCTTTGGGAGTTCGTAAACTTGCTGCTCACAGGGCGGTAATAAGAAAACTTCCGGCAGTGGAAACGCTTGGAAGCGCAAATGTGATATGTTCGGATAAAACGGGTACGCTGACTCAGAATAAAATGACAGTCGAAGCGCTGTCTGTATACGACGGGCCGGTCAATGCGCACAGCGGACATGGAAAGTTTCTGCTGACATTGATGACGCTGTGCAATAACGGTATGCTTGATAAAAACACAAACGGGGTTCGTGTACAAGGGGATCCGACAGAAACTGCGCTTATTATTGCAGCTGCCGATGCGGGGATATTTAAACAGAAGGTTGACTATGAATATCAAAGAATATCTGAAATACCATTTGATTCGTCAAGAAAAAGAATGGTGACGGTGCATCTGCTTCCGACCGGAGGATACCGCACGGTCATAAAAGGTGCGCCTGATATACTGATAGGGTTATGCGGATATTATCACGGAAAAGATGGGATAGCTCCAATCAATACGGCGGTAAAAGCACGTCTTATGATTGAAAATGAACGGCTTGCCGGAATAGGAATGAGAGTGATAGCTGCGGCATACAGGGACAGCCCTGCTTTGCCCTCAGAAAAGGAAACAGAGAAAGATTTGATATTCTGTGGATTTGCCGGAATGACTGATCCGCCAAGAATACAGGCAAGCGGTGCTGTAGCTCAGTGTCGAAAAGCAGGTATACGAACGGTAATGATAACCGGTGATCATATTTCTACAGCAAAAGCTATCGCTAAAAGAATCGGAATTATGAGGGAAGGAGATAAAGCAGCTACAGGGGCTGAGCTTGACAGCTTTACCGATGCTGATCTTCAGAGGCATATATACGAATACGCTGTATTTGCAAGAGTTTCTCCTGAGCATAAGGTCAGGATCGTAAAGGCTTTTCAGCACAGCGGCGCGGTTGTTGCAATGACGGGCGATGGTGTTAATGATGCTCCTGCGCTGAAATGTGCGGATATAGGCTGCGCGATGGGGATCAGTGGGACCGATGTTGCAAAAAGTGCTGCTGATATGGTACTGACGGATGACAATTTTGCTACAATTGTGGATGCGGTTGAGCAAGGCCGGGGAATATTTGAAAACATCCGCAGATCCATACATTTCCTGTTGTCAAGTAATATTGGCGAAATATTGACAATGCTGTGCGCGTTTATTATGAATTTACCGTCGCCGCTTCTGGCAATACAGCTTTTGTGGGTCAATCTTGTAACAGATTCCCTGCCGGCGCTTGCATTGGGGGCTGAGCCTGCCAGAAATGATATTATGGATCAGCCGCCAGATCGTTCGGGAAAAGGTATATTTACCAAAGCATCGGTTCGCTCAATAATTACAGAAGGATGTTTTATAGGCGCACTTGCATTTCTTGCATTTACTATCGGTAGGGTATACTTTGACAGCGGAGCAGAACCGGTTATAGGCAGAACAATGACATTTGCAGTATTAAGCCTTAGCCAGTTAGTACACTCTTTTAATCTTCGCAGTGAAAAATCTATTTTTAAAGTTGGCATCTCAGGCAATCCTAAACTGATTGGCGCATTTGTGATCGGAGTGATTATGCAGGTGTCTGTTATTTCTATCCCTCAGCTTGCGGCTGTATTCAAAGCAGCTCCGCTTACTCCGTTATGCTGGGGTATTGTCTGCGCTTTGTCGTTTGCACCGCTTGTTATAGTTGAAATCGAAAAAAAACTGACACACTGAGAAAATCAGCAATATTATCCGAAATGACTATCTTGTATATTTAAAGTTTTTGGCTGAAAAATTATAGCATAAGTATATAAAAAGTGAATTCCACGGATGTAGGCTGTGGGATTCACTTTTTGAGTTTGTTGTATTTTCGTATTTTTTGCCTTAATTAATAATAACTATTGCAAAAAAAATATAAAAATAGTATAATAAAGTAAATATGTATTATTATGCAGTTTGACGTTACAATTATTACATATTTTAAATGGTGATTAAACCGGAAATTTGCTCCGGGATCAAAATGTTTATCAACAAAGGAGATGCTTCAAATGGGAATTATTAAAGCAGTAGTGAATTCTGTTGGCGGCGGTCTTGCTGATTCGTGGCTCGAAGTCATAGAACCGAGCGATATGAACGCGACAACGGTTATGTGTCCGGGTGTACTTAAATCAAGAAACGACAAGAGAAATAATAACAAAAAGGGTACCGACAATACAATATCAAATGGTTCCGTTATCCATGTTTATGACGGCCAGATGATGCTTGTTATTGACGGCGGAGCTGTTGTTGATTACAGTGCTGAACCGGGATACTTTGAAGTGAAGAATTCGTCACTTCCGTCACTCTTTAACGGTCAGTTCGGCGATTCAATAAAGGAAACCTTTAACCGTGTTCGCTTCGGCGGCGTAACACCGACTTCTCAGCGGGTTGTATATCTTAACCTCAGACCGCTCGAGGGTATTAAGTTCGGTACAAGCGAACCTGTAAGCTATTATGACCCTAACTACGATATCGATGTAAATGTTCGCGCATTTGGTAAGTTCTCTGTTGAGATTGTGGATCCTCTTAAATTCTATAAAACTATAATTGCTGTTTCTGATGTTACCAATATGCGTCCTGTTGATATGGAGAAGCTTATAGCTCAGAGATATGATCAGGAAGTAATTACAGCTCTTGCGCCTGCGCTTTCACAGCTTTCAATGCAGGGTGTAAGGATTTCCCAGGTGGTAGGACATACAATGGAGCTTTGTGAGGCTCTTAAGGCTAATCTGAAAGAAACCTGGGTGAATGAACGCGGAATTCAGCTTAAACAGGTTGGTATTACTATTAACCTCGACCCTGAAACAAAAGAGCTTCTTAAACAGAGAAGTCAGGTCGCAATGTTTAACCGCCCTGATATGAGAGAAACATTGGTACAGAAAAACATCTCTGAGGGTATAAGAAATGCAGGTTCACATTCAGGCGGCGCCGCAAACGCTATGATGGGTATTGGAATGATGATGAACGGTTCAGCAGGATTTATGAATAATGCTTCAAATACAAATATGCAGCAGATGCAGATGATGCAGCAACAGCAAATGCAGCAGCAAATGCAGCAGACGGCTCCTGCAGCACCTGCAGCACCTGCAGCAGGCGGCTGGAAATGTGCATGCGGCAAGGGCGGCAATACCGGCAAGTTCTGCGCTGAATGCGGCAAGCCGAAGCCGGTGGATTCAGGTAAATGGAAATGCTCCTGCGGCGCTGAGAATACAGGAAAATTCTGCGCTGAATGCGGCGCTAAGCGTCCCGATGATAAACCAAAGAAGATCAAATGTGATAAATGCGGATATGAGCCTGATATGAGTAAGCCTCTGCCAAAATTCTGCCCTGAATGCGGCGATCCGATAAATGAATCAGATTTTGTATGATTTAATGCATCATTGTTGTTCTCTGCTGCGGCAAGATGCAGCAGAGAATAATAAATTATCAGGGAGTGAGGTGAAACGGTCGTGCTGCACAGGCACATACCGTACATATGGAAACGATAGCGTATAAATGTATAAACTGCGGCGGCCCATTAGAGTATAATGCCCAAAAACTGAAATTTGCCTGCGAGTATTGCAGAAGTGAATATACCGAGCAGCAGCTGAAGGATCATTTCGGTAATCTTGATGATGATCTGGATCAGCAGATGCAGTCAGAAGAGCAGAGTGAACAGGATCAGCTTTACGGAACAGCATTGTACAGCTGTAACAGCTGCGGCGCAGAGGTTATTGCTGAAACAGAGAATACAGCAGCAACATTCTGCGTTTACTGTCACAGCCCGGTTGTGATATCAAACAGACTTACCGGCCAGTTCAGACCTAATAAGGTGATCCCCTTTAAGATATCTGAGGAGGATGCGAAAAATAAATTCAGGGAGTTCTGCAAAAAGAAGAAATTCCTTCCCGGGAATTTTTTATCCGATGCTCAGCTTGATATGATGAAGGGAGTATATTATCCTTATTGGCTGGTTGACAGTAATAAGGACGGCGGTATCCGCGCTACGGCTAAAAAGGTCAAAGAGTGGAAGGACGGAGATTACGAATATAAGGAAACAAAAATATACAGGGTCGTTCGTGAGGGACGTATAAATTTCACTGGTTATCCGCATACGGCAATTAATGACGAAAACCATGCCAAGGCGCTTAAATACGTCAATCCCTTTGATGATGAGGAATTCAGACCGTTTACAATGGCATATCTTTCAGGTTTTCTTGCTGAGAAACGCGACCTTGAAAGAACAGATGTACAATCTGAGGTGGATAAAGAGCTTGCTGATTATGCAAAAAAAATCTATAGGGAAACAGTTGAAGGCTATGATTCTGTGACTATTGATGATTTTCATATCCGTACACTCGATGAGCATTGGGATTATGGGTTGATGCCGGTATGGCTTATGACATTCAAATATAATGATAAGGATTATATGTATGCTATGAACGGACAAACAGGAAAGAATTATGGTGAGCTGCCTGTTTCCGGAGGCAAGCTTGCAATACTCGGTGTTGGTATGTTTATATTGTTTTCTGTTCTTGCATTTTTCCTGCTGTTTGGAGGTGCGTCATATTTATGATAAAGAAAAAAATATTTATGAAGCTTGCAGTGCTTGTTTTTGCAGTAACATTTCTTGCTTTTTGTTCTGTGGCTGTATATGCTGCGCCAGCCTCCGGTTCTTCAGGAAACTCGACGACATCTTCGGCTTCTTCATCAAAAACAAAGGACAAGAATATCGTCAAGGATATCCTTTGCTCAGTGGGTATAGGTGTACTCGGTGGGGGTATCAGCGTCGGAGTTGTGTTTTTCCGCTATAAGACAAACGGCAGAAGCGAGCCTTACCCTTATAATAAAAAGGCTCCGCTCAGTCTGACAAGCAGTGAGGATGTTCATATTGACACTAAGCTTGAAAAGCACAAGATAGAAAAACAGAACAATTAACGACAGCTCGGTAGGATTTGTACAGCGATCGAACAACCGTATATCAGTGGGGGACTTATGAGATTTGATGTAATGCCTGTTGCTACAGAAAAGCAGATTATTGAGATTGAAAAGGCTGCTAATCATGTGTGGCATAATTATTATAAGGACATTTTTTCACCTGAACAGATAGAATATATGCTTGAAAAATATCAGTCTACAGAAGCACTGAAGCGTCAGATGTCTGAAGGATATATTTACTACATGCTCCTGTCTGACGGAAAACTGGCAGGATATATGTGTCTGCTTCCTCAAAGTGATCATATCTATCTTGCAAGATTGTACATAAAAGCAGAATATCGCAGACAGGGACTTGCCAAAAAAGCCATAAGCCATATGGATGCGCTGGCTTCAAAGGAAGATCTCGGATTTACACATATTAAAAAGATCCGTCTGAGGGTGGAAAGAGCAAACAGCTTCGCAATCAATGTATATGAACATCTCGGATTTTATAAAGTCCGTGAGGAAGACAGAGATATTGGCGGAGGTTTTGTGTGCAAGGATTATATAATGGAAAGAAAAACCAAAAAGGTATAGGCGATGGATATGGGTGGTAAGCTTAAAAGCTATATTAAAGCGATGAGAGAACTGCTCGAAAGCGGTGAACCATTAAAGGATCCCGAGGGGGTCAAAAGAGAATTGCTGACGGAGATCGGATTCTGGCAACATGAGAGATTTGTGCATCTTATAGTTACATTCTTGTTTGCTGTGGTAACTGTAGCGGTTTTGCTTGTTCTTGTGTTTAAGGCTACTATAGCATTGTTTTTGTTGTTTGTAATGCTGTTGGTTTTGTTAGTGCCGTATATAAAGCACTATTATGTTCTGGAAAACGGAGTACAGACACTGTATGTAATATATGAGGAGGTTACAAGACGTACATGCAGTGCAGACAGGCAATGTATACCTGAGGAATATGGTATTAATATTCCTGAATTTAAGGTGAATGATGATCAGATAAAAACATGATCGCAAGCCTGAAACAAAATAT
>CACYDC010000043.1 GCA_902773025.1 uncultured Ruminococcus sp. | reverse complement strand
TTAAAATTTATTTTATGCTTTCACTAAAATAAACGCATTATTTATACAGAAAGGTCCATTTTAAAAGCTTTGCGGTCATATTTGTATTTATTCTTGTACTATTTTATTAGTATTAAGCTTTTGTTATAAAAAAGGGGCTGCATGAAAGCAGCCCCTCGCGTAATTACTCATTAATTACTTCTTTGTAAAGGTTAATATATTCCGTTGCCGATTTTGTCCAGCTGTTATCGCTGTTCATTGCACGCTGTACAAGTATTTTCCAGCCGTCACGCTGCCAATATCCTGCGATGGCCCTTCTAATGCATCCAAGCATATCCATAGCATCATAATTAGCAAACGTAAATCCGTTTCCGCTGCCAGTACCACTGTCCTGTATTGAATCCCTCAGTCCGCCTACTTCACGTACGATCGGGATCGTGCCGTAACGCAGTGCGATCATCTGAGAAAGTCCGCAGGGCTCCGCTTTAGACGGCATAAGGAAAATATCTGCACCAGCGTAGATCTTTCTGGATAGCTCAGGAATAAACCCATGACAAGCACACAGCCTGCCCGGATATCTTTCATGCATGGAACGGAAAAAGCTTTCATATTCCCAGTCGCCCGAACCGAGTATAACGAATTGTACATACTCTTCCCGCATCAGCTGATCAAGCGCATGCTTGACCAGGTCGAGTCCTTTGTGGGAAACAAGTCTTGTAACCATCGCAATGATCGGAACCTCAGCATTCTGTTCAAGTCCAAGCCTTTCCTGGAGCTTTTGCTTATTTACAGCCTTGCCTGAAAGGTCGTCAGCTGTGTAATGAGCATAAAGCTGTATATCCGTCGCAGGATTATATGATGTTGTATCTATTCCATTGAGTATACCTCTGATCTTCCATGAACGAGCATTAAGTATCCAGTCGAGTCCGTGAGAGAACCACGGATCTCTGATTTCCCACGCATAACTGGGACTCACAGTTGTTACACGGTTAGCGGTTTCTATTGCACCCTTCATGTAATTAATGCAGCCGTCACAATCGAGTATAGATCTCCCATGAGGCGGTATTCCTACTACCTCGTCATACAGCTCAGTACCGTATTTGCCCTGATACTGTATGTTATGTATTGTGAAGATCGTTTTTATTCCCTGATACCAATCATTCTGTGCGTAGAATAAATTGTAGTAAGTAGGGACAAGTGCTGTTTGCCAGTCGTTGCAGTGGATAATGTCCGGTTTAAAATCAATATAGGGCAGCATTTCGAGCACAGCTTTTGAAAAAAATGCAAATCTCTCGGCGTCATCGTAATGACCGTAAAGTCCCTGACGCTTGAAATAATACTGATTGTCAAGGAAATAGTAGATTACCCCATTATAGCGCATTTCAAATATGCCGCAATATTGTCTTCTCCATGAAACGGGTACGGAAAAGCTGGTAATGAAACGCATCCCGTCTTTTAAGCTTTGCGGTATCTCGTCATAAAGCGGCATTACAATACGACAGCCGATCAATCTTTTTCGCAGTGCGTGCGGAAGTGACCCTGCTACATCAGCGAGTCCGCCGGAAGCGGCGAAAGGCTGAGCTTCGCTTGCAACATACAGAACTTTCATTTATTTTACGCACCTCCGAAGTCTGACCGTGAAATCAGTGTTCATTCCCGCGCGGTTCCGGACACCAATAAGTCACGATCTTGTATTAACAGAAAAAATATTCAATCATGCCGGCAGCCTGTTCAGTTTCGTTTATAATGTTCAGACAACGCTGCCCTTGCTGATGCATACCGGATATGAAAGGAATCCCATAAGAGTTCTTTCATCTTTAATCGTAACATCCTTATCAACGATAACATAGTTCAGGCTGCTGTCGGAACCTATTTTTGTATCCTGCATGATAACGCAGTTCGATATTTTTGTACCCTTGCCTATATGGACGCCTTTAAAGAGAACACAGTTTTCGACCTCGCCTTCGATCGTACAACCGTTAGCAATGAGAGAATTTGTTACCTTTGAACCAAGGCCATATTTTGTGGGCATATCATCTCTTACTTTTGTATAAATCGGGCGGTCGCCGTTAAAGAGGTCAGCTCTGATATCAGGATCCATAAGCGCCATATTTGCATTGAAATAATCACTTACAGATGTGATTGTATAGGAGAAGCCCTTGAATTCATATCCGTAGATGTTAAGATCCTTATATTCACCCTGAATAACATCACGCTTGAAATTCAAGGTATTCTTGCTTATGCA
>CACYDC010000042.1 GCA_902773025.1 uncultured Ruminococcus sp. | reverse complement strand
CTATGAAGAAAAGCGCGGCATGTATTTTGATGTGCGTGAAGAACTGACAGGGGGAGAGATAAATGAAGATGAACTGATCTCGCTCCTTAAGGAATTCAATGTTGAAGAAAACATAAAAATGGTCCGCAGCTTTAGGAGCAAGTATGTCACGGAATATGGTCATGCAACGGAAGCAACAGTTGATGCCATCTACAGATTGCTGAATGGCTGACAAAGACGCGGAAGATGAACGGATAAAACAACCAGAGGGTATGCTTTAATGACCAGGATCAAAGTATTATATATAATGCATATGGCCAACAACAGCGGTTCTGTCATTTCTTTGAAGAACCTGATATCAGAGGTCGTCAAAAACGACGTTCAGGTTATTGTGGCATATCCCCGCATGAAAGCAACTAATCCGGACAATGTAACCGAGCTTGAGAAAATGGGCGCAACTGTTGTTGGGGCAATTACTGATCTGAGTGCTTTCTACAATGACAGAAATCTGATAAAGAGGATCTACCACAATGTTAAGATCCCGTTCAGAAGGATACGGGCCCGGATAAGTCTTAATAAGATAATCAGGGAATACAAACCTGATATTATCCATACAAACAGCGGCAATTCCCAAATCGGATTTCTTTTATCCAGGAAGTACAAGATTCCGCATGTTTGGCATATCAGAGAATACTTAACGAAGGATTTTAACAGAGGATTCTATCCGAACGAAAAAACGGTAAGGAAACTGTATTCTCAATCCTACACCATATGTATAACCAAGGACATACAGGAATTCTTCGGGTTAAAAGGAAATGTAAGATCCCGTGTGATCTATAATCCCATCTATTCCGTTAAGCAGCTTTCAGAAGGTATTTCTCCTAAAAAGGAGTATTTTCTGATCGCAAGCAGGATCGGAGCTGAAAAAGGAATCGATGAGATAATAGATTGTTTCCTTGAAGCAAAGAAAGAGAACAATGCCTTCAGGTTATTGATCGCCGGAGAGGGCAAGGAAAAAGGCAATTACATGAAAAAGTATGAAGAGCATATACGCGAGGGCTCTATTGTCTTTCTGGGCTTCGTAAAAGATGTCAGGCCTCTGATGGCTGAGGCAGCAGCTCTTTTTGTCGGTTCCAAAAATGAAGGCTTCGGAAGAATGACAGCCGAGGCGAACATGATGGGATGCTTGGTAGTAGGGCGCAACAGCGCGGGAACAAAAGAGATCATAACGGAGACTAAGGGCGGTTATCTTTATAATGATAAAACCGAATTGGTCAGTATAATCAGACAAGTAAGTAAAATGTCCAGTGATGATATGATAAAATTTATGGAAATGCCGAGAAAAAAGGCCATTGAACTGTATAGCAATGAAAGATCGGCACAGGAAGTTATAGAATTCTATCATTCTATATTGAACGATTGATCGTTCAAAGAATAGTGATTATCAGGGCTTCAACATTGTGAAGGCGGGCGAAAACATGATGGCAGCGGAATCAAGCATATCGTTTGTGGTTTTGCACTACAATGCATTTCAGGAAACGATAGACTGCATTAATTCTATTTTGAATAATGTAAAAGCCGAGCACCTCAATGTTGTTGTTGTTGATAATTGTTCCCCCAACGGTTCGGGAGAGATAATCAAAGAAACATTTAAAAATGTTGAAAAGGTATACTACATCGGACTTAATGAAAATGCCGGTTTTGCAAAAGGTAACAATGCCGGCATTGAATACGCAAAGGATGTTCTGAAATCTGATTTTGTATGCTGCATAAACAACGATACGATCGTTGAACAGAGTGATTTTTTTGAACAGATCGTGCGGATCTTTAATGAGACAAATGCAGCTGTTATCGGGCCGAAGGTGTTCCTGAAAGACAAGAGCTATCAAAGGTTCTTCACCAAACTTGAATCGGTTTCATATTATAAAAAGCAATTAAATTCATTTAGGAAACGTTTAATAAAACATAGAATAAAGCTTTTGTTGAGCAAGGTCGGGATCAGAATAAACGGGTCATCTGATATTAAGAAGGCAAATGTGGCTGCTGCAAATGATCAAGACAGATCGTTTTTTGAGACAGAGCATAAAGATGTTATCTTACATGGATGCTGCCTGATATTTACTCCGTCTTTTTTTGATCGATTAAGAGGTTTTTCTCCTGAGACATTTTTATACCGGGAGGAAGAGATCCTGTTTATTGATATTGTCCATGCGGGTCTTCATAATATCTACTCGCCTGACATATACATTTTGCATTTGGAGGATGCGGCTACGAACACTCTTTTTGACAGCGATTACAAGAAGAAAGTATTTGTCACAAAGAACATAGTCAGATCTACCAAGGTCTTGATAAAACATATGCAGTAAGATTCTATATATAAGTGAAGATGATTTTATGAACAATAAGACTGACACATCAATACGTAAAAATGCTGTTTACAATGTTATCAAAACATGCGTGAGCATTGTTTTTCCGTTAATAACTTTTCCTTACATATACAGGACTTTAAGCACAGTAAGTTATGGTGCATATACTTTTTCACATTCTATAAGCAGTTACATCGCGCTCCTTGCCGGTCTTGGAATCAGCAATTACGCCAGAAGAGAAGGTGCCCGTGTCAGAGAAGATGAAAAGGCAATAAAAGAGTTTTCAAACGAGATCTTTACGATCAATCTGTTATCTACGCTTTTTGCATATTTAGTATTACTGGTATTATCTTTCTTTTGGAGCAAGCTGGAGACATACCGGGTTATTGTTTTGATCTTGTCGCTCTCGACTTTGTTTACTACGATCGGAACAGATTGGATAAACGTCATATATGAAGATTATGGTTACATTACAAAAAGATCGCTGGCATGTCATGTCATTTCACTGATCCTGATGTTCCTTATTGTGAGAAAACCGGAAGACGTTATTCCTTATTCTTTTGTCAGTGTTTCCGGAACAGTTTTCGCTAACGCTTTAAATTTCTTTTATGTCAGAAAGAAATACGGGATTAGTCCCAAACCTGTTTTGAACAAAGCGATGATAAGGCATATGAGACCTATCCTGGTTTTGTTTATGTCGGCAATAGTTACAGTTATATATGTTAATTCTGATGTTACGATCCTGGGCATTTTGAAAACAGAAACGGATGTCGCGATCTATGGCGCTGCAGCCAAGATCTACAGTGTTATTAAGCAAATGATCAATTCGATCGTTGTTGTAACGATTCCGAGAATTTCTTTATATGTTCTTAAGAAAAAGGATGAGGAAATAAAAAACATTGTCGGCGAGACATTTGAAGCGGTCTCGATCCTTATTGTTCCGGCTGCTACCGGTCTGGCCATTCTGAGCCGTCACATTCTTATGGTTTTATCGGGAGGGAAGTATAGTGATGCCGAGATGCCGCTTATAATCCTGTCAATAGCTTTGATCTTCTCCACTCTCGGCAATGTTAATGTTAATGCCATATTGATCCCTCACAGAAAGGAAAACAGTACTTTTATACTGTTGGCTGCTTCAGCACTGATCAATATCATTCTTAATATTTTGTTGATCCCGAGATTCAATTATACCGTTGCAGCGGTCACGACTCTGATATCCGAAATGATCGTATGTTCGTTTGGCGCGATCATGGCCAGAAGGATCATTAAGGTCTCGATCATAAGACAATTGTTAATATCCGCTGTCGGCGGAGTTATAGTTACGGGCTGCTGTTTGCTGTTCAAATATCTGTTTGCCAATAATCTGCTGATCATTATATGTTCAGTATTCACTTCCGTAACTGCATATCTGATATTCTTACTTATCATCAAGAATAATATAGTCCATAGATTGTTTGTTTCGAAAGTTGTTAAGAAGTTTAGCCGCAGCACAAAATAACCAAGTGGTTTCAGTATTGTTCAGTTGAAACACTCACTTCTGATTCAGCCAATCAACAAAGTCGAATTGCTCTTCATAATATTTATAGCCTGTATATTTATCATAATCAGTGAGATTGGGGCGTATTATCCCTCTTTTATCTTTAGTCCAGAAATCCCCTTTTAACTTTATGCACTCTTTAAACGGATAGTTGCCGTCTGTAAAAATAACGGTCTTGTATTTTGTCTTTGTTATCCGTTCGATTAACCGGCTATTATCATGCATATTCCAGGTATTGGCGATAACAAATACATTCTCAAGGTTTACACGTTTCCTTCGTCTTTCCCATGCCGCGATAGCATCATTGCAATCTTTATAATGCAAACAACAAAGCTCTATATCATCAATCTGTATTTTGGGATACACAATACTGTTATCGATCGGATCGACATATCTGTCCTGCTTTGCGGTTGCCGGGACAGACATGTAGTACTCAAGGTTTTCGACCAGCTTTACGAAATTCTCATCTTCGATAAACATGTTTATTGTCGGTGAAAGGAATTCAAGTCCAAGGGTAGAATACATAACTCCTCCGACACAATTCTGGGTAATTAAAGTGAAGTCCTTATTAGAAAGACGTCTTTTAAATCTCTTAACAATAAAATGACGCTTTGTCTTTCTTATTGCAGATAATAATTTGTTGCTCAAAGAAATACCTCCGGCTGCTGTTCTCTGCTGCGCATTATTTAATCAAATCTACGATTGCATGAAAGATACGTTCGCGGTTATCGTGGTCGAAGAATTCAAAATATCCGTCTACCCGCTTTGAATATTTATCTTCCATAGTATTGTTATTGGCCTTCAGGTCAAGAAGCTTTGCGGTAAGTTCGTCCATACTGTAACAAATATCTCCGAAACCATTTGCTTCATAACTGTAATTCTTTCCGGGCGCATACTGTTTTTCTTCGAATGTTTCTTTGTCGAACTGAAAGTAAAGCAATGGTTTATGCATGTAAGCAAAATCAAAATATACGCTGGAATAATCTGTGATCAGAACTGCTGCTTCTTTCAGAAGAGTCTGGATATCGTAGTTCTCCGTTAAGCCGATCGTGATGCGGTCAGATGAAGAATGGAAGAATTCCGAATAGACCTGCGCGTTCTGATGCAGATAGAAAACGCACCGCATATCATTCTGTTCAAGATAATCTATAAACTCACTGCTGTTCAGTAACCCGTTGTAATTGGAATAGTAATCGGAGTTTAAAAACTCTTTTGTAACAGCATCTATTCTGTCTTTGGATATCTCATTGCGGTAGCAGAGGTATTCTCTCCAGGTTGGCATGATCAGAATAAGCTTAGGGTCATACAGTTCGTTTCCGAGATTGTCATGTCTTGCAAAACCGGTCAATGCAACTTTGCTTTCAGGCTGGCCGTTGTCTTCCATCATGATCTTCTTATCGAGTGCTGCGCATGTAATAAGCAGATCGTAATTGGTCGATTTGGCATTTACGATATGGCTGTAACCTCTGGTGATACCGTGATTCAGGAATATGTACTTGAATCCGTGCATTCCCCTCAATACGATGTCTTCACAGATCCTCGGATAGGGAAAACCCTGGACAGAACTTGAACTGCAGTAAAAAGATGCTGCCCAGAACAGCATATAGTGCTTAAATGAACCGTAACGGACTGTGTTTCCTAACGGCCGGATCTTCTTATAATCAGCTGATCCGGAGTTTATAGGGTAATAGGACTTGATCTCAGGGTGGTTTTCACGGATATATTTATAGAACCAATATCCGTTATCACGCGCGGTAGTCTCATATTCTGAGATTACCCATATGTCTTTTGAGAACAGTTTCCACAGTTTTCCCGGAATAAAGGTTATGGCGAGCAAAAACAGAGCTCCCCAATCTCTTGCCCTCATTTTCCGTATTCTGTTAAGAAACCATTTCATATCCTGAATTCTTTGAACTGATCGCTGATAAATATAATTAAACTAAGGTATTTTAGTTTAATATCAGCGTTTCTGTCAATGAACCGGGTAACTTTTGCGTTATCCGGCGGCAGCCAGAAAGATCAGCGTTTTAAGAGACTTTTCCATTTCTTCGACGGAGGCAAATTCATAACGGCTGTGGTAGTTATATCCGCCTGTG
>CACYDC010000041.1 GCA_902773025.1 uncultured Ruminococcus sp. | reverse complement strand
TGCCAAGCTTTTTACGGACCTCACGAAGAATGTTTGTATCATTCTCGTGGCGGCACATTTTCATGGCCTCATCAAGACTTACCCAAAGATAGTAATCAATTTCACTTTGCTGCATACTGACTATACTTTTCTCTGCCTTTGCAAGAAAAAACACAGCTGTTTTTCTGATTTTTCCGAATGGTCTGTATGTACTTGTCTGACGGAATCCGGGAATAAGTTCTACATTCAAGCCTGTTTCTTCTTTTATTTCGCGAAGCGCTGTTTGCTGTTCGTTTTCTCCAATCTCTATATGACCCTTAGGAAAAGTCCAGCATTTTCCGTTGTGATTCTTTACAAGTAATATACGGATATCGTTCTTTTCATTGAATCTGTATATAACTGCGCCGCAGGATTTTTCGTAAATACAATTGATTTTTTTATATTTGAGCGAGGTCGTACCAAGACGTTCGGATATATCAGGCTCATAAAAAACCTCATCGAGCGGAGCAGCGACAAGCCTTGTCTGCCTGCTTGTTTCACCTATTGCCGCAGCAATTATGGTACAATCGATCGTTCCGTGTATTTCCGAGTTAGTTATAATATAGACCTGACGCATATCGTTGTTTCCTACTATGTATCCGGAATACAGACTACCTTCTGTGAGTGTACCGAATATTTCAATTGTAACATTTTTACCTAACAACACGGTACACCTCCCTTTTGATAAACAGGGTACGTTTATTTTATGATACTCTGTAATTCTTCTGTTCTGACCTGCGTATTGGCAGTCATAGTGCTGTTGATAAACAAAACATCAGTAAATTTATTCTTTTTTATATAGTCGATAATACTTCCGTCATAGTAAGTAGGGTCTACTATATATACCTCATCGAAGTTATTAACTGTAAACGGGGCAAATGCGCAGCCGTATGAATCTTTGATAATGCAAAGCTTTTTGCCGGTTGTTTTCTTTGTTTTTACATCCATATACGGATTATTTCCCCAGATGAAAACGCTGTATGCATTTTTTCCTTGCGCTACTCCGACAGCAAGCAAGGAACGCTCATCAGGTTCACTGTTGCCGCTAAGAAGCGCTGTGCATGTATAGTCGCCGGGCATATAGTAATATTTGACTGTATCCGGGTTTCCGAACAGGGTTTTATTTCCGTCCGGTTTTTTGTCGCTTACAGTTGCAACCGCAAGAGAACCGGTGAAGTTTTTGATTTCTCCTGTTGAAAAATCCTTCATTTGTGCTGCTTCAAGACCGGCAGCCTTGCAGAAATCGCAGTATGCGTAATATGCGCCCAAAGCAGTCCAGTTATGATCGGTTTTAAAGAAAATATATTCATCCTTATGTTTTTCAAGAGAATCGGACACATCAATACATTTGATGTCATTTCCCAGCTGCTTATATATGTAGGAAATATTTTCTGCCTGATCGTTGCCGTTATTACGGTATTTTTCCGGCAATCCGTAAAGGCTGTGTGTAGGAGCGACCATACTATAGACATTTACACCGTTACCAAGCATACTTTTAGCTTTCTTTACAGTTTCTATATATTTTTTCGCGGTATCCTCACTGCCGTAGAAGGTTTCATAGCCTTGTTTGTCATATATAAATACATTTCCGTCATAATCGCCTTTAAGTTCTTTTTTCGGTTCAGATGATTGTTGCTTTGAAGTTTCCTCCGACTTTTGAGATTGTTCCTTTTGGGCTTTATCCTCTTGTTTTGATACATCAGAAACAGAGGAACTGTTTTGTTCTGCAGATGTTTCTGATTTGTCCTTTTTTTCCTTATTAAATACACCCAGATATGCACACGCTCCAACTGCGGCAGCAGCGGCTACTACTATGCAGACAGCGGCAATTATGATTTTCTTTTTACCGCCGCCTCTGCGATTCCGTCGATATCCGCCGTATCCGTAGGAACCGGACCGATAGGAGCTGTAACCGTAAGATGATCTTCTGCTCATTTTTATTCCTTTCGTATCGGTTATACTTATATACAGTATAGTATACATCATACTTTTATATTTTTCAATTCGAGGATAATACAAACTTCACGTTATTTTATCAAAATATTTATAACAATTGTTCCCAAGATTAATACTAATATTCGATAGAACACTTTAATAACTTTGCCGTTAAATTTTTTTAAAGCGTCTTATCGAATATTAGCATAAGCGAAAAAATCCTTTTTAATGCATAATATTTCTTGACACATAATACTGTGTGTGATATAGTATTATACAAAAGGAGGTAAGATATATGGATATACAGCTAAAACGTGGCTTGCTTGATATATGTGTACTTGCGGCCATAAAATCGGAGGATTCCTACGGATATAAAATAATACGTGATATAAGACCGTTTCTGACTGTGTCTGAATCCACACTTTATCCCATTCTCCGCCGTCTGGAATCATCGGGCATGATGACAGAGTATTCAATGGAGCATAATGGAAGACTGCGGAAATATTATCATATAACTCCGGCCGGCCTGGAACGGATAGAAGAATTCAGGAATGAATGGACGGAGATAAATGATATATATAATTTTGTTACAAGGGAGGATAAAACAAATGACAAAGACAGAATTTCTGACGAAACTGCGTAAGCTTCTCGGTGGACTTTCTGAGAACGATATAGAAAGCTCGGCGGCTTTTTATAGCGAAATGATAGACGACAACATAGAGAATGGAATGACAGAAGAAGAAGCCGTAGCGTCACTTGGAGCAATAGAGGATATCGTAATTCAGATAAGGGATGGAGAAAAAAATAAAACAAATCCGGATTCTGCTGCTCAGAATACACAAGTACAGGAAAATGTGGGCGTTATGCCGCAGAATAATGAAAATAAATCAGTAAATGCGGCAGCTGTTGTTGTGGTAATAATTGTAGCTGTAATGTTCGGCGGTGCTATAATAGGCATATATGTCGCACTGTGGGGTGTGCTTATCGGATTATACGCAGTTGCGGGCATTCTCGGTGTTGTAGGGATAGCAGGACTTATTGCTGCTCCGTTTGTACATTCATCTGCGGCTGCAATTCTTATGCAGGCCGGGCTTGGACTTATGGGGTTATCTCTTTGCATACCGATGTTTATGCTTTGCAATCTGATAGCAAAGGGACTCGTAATGCTTATCAGGCTTACAGTTAAGGGCATTAAGAGATTTGTAACAGGAGGTGCGGCATAATGAAAAAAATAAAGATTATAGCATTGATAATCTCAGCAGTGCTTTTTGTTTCAGGACTTACTCTTTCGATTATTTCGGCATGCATGCTGAACTTTGATTTTTCAAAACTCGACACTACTGTATATGAGGATAAAACAAGTACCATAGATGTAAGCTTTGACGCGATTGACGTTGCAACCGTATCTGACGATATAGTGTTTGATATTTCTCCGGACAACAGCTGTAAAATAGAATATACCGAAACCGATAAGATCACATATTCTATAGGTGTATCGGATAATACACTTAAAATAGGATACGATGATAAGTCTTATAATATTATAGGATTGAATTTCTTCAACATAAAGAATGACTCTAAAATGATAATCCATATTCCTGCAAAAACATATACATCCTTAAAAGCAGATTCAGTGAGCGGTAATATAAACACTGACGCCGTTTTCGGCAAAGCGGGCTTTGAAAAATCAAAGCTGCACACAATAAGCGGAGATATACAATCAAAGCTTTCGAGCGGCAGTGCGGAATATTCGTCAACAAGCGGCGATATTAACGCAGAAGGAGAATACTACTCGGATATTTCGATATCAACTGTGAGCGGAGACATAAAGCTTAATGAGTTTGATACAGGAACGCTTGATGTGCATACGACGAGCGGGGATGTCAGCATAAACAATATTAAAATTGTTGAGGGGAAAATTGAAACAGTAAGCGGAGATATAGAAGGAAGTCTTAATGGCAGATATGATATAACGACTGATACTGTAAGCGGTGACATAAAGGTAAATTCCTCAGTAAACGCAAAAAGAAAGCTTTCACTGAAAACCGTAAGCGGTGATATGATAATTCGTTAAAGTCAAAAGTCAAACGGAGGTATTATCGTTGATTACAATATTTGTATTAGCATTTGCAGTAGCTTTTTCGCTCGCTCTGATTGAAAAACTGATAAGAATTGCATTTGCGGTATCTTTAACATTTCTGATAGGTTTTATAATTGCATATATTATTCTTTCCAAAAAGAAATTTTTCCGGAAGTTCACATCCGGATGGCAGAAATACGGAGCTATTCTGCTTCAGATCATTATGATAGGTGAAATTGTAATAAATGCGATGACATTAATAATAAGCTTTTTCTGCATGATACTTTTTCAGCCGCAGCACTTTTAATTTCCGGCAATTATATTAAAAAAATCTGCATACTTTGATTGTTCTCCGTCAACAATAAAAACGGAGGTGCAAGATTATGCAGAACATGAAAAAACAAAGAGATCAGCGGAGGTCTGCTAAAAAAAACATCGGATTTTATATTTCTCTTGCTATCTGTATTGCGGCGGTTGCAGGTGCGGCACTGACTACTTACGGCAGCATTGAGGAATACAATAGGAGCGCAGATGAAATGTCTTCGGAGCAGTCACAGGAAGCTCAGGTAAATGATGAAGTAAGCGGACAGACATATGATTTATCCAAAGCTGAGGAAAGCATCGCTGCTTCATCAGAACCGGAAAGAACAGAAAAAAAGAAAGTTATTGTAAAAAAGAAGGAAGCTTCTGAATATACTGCAAAATCTGAACAGACAGCGCCGGTTAATGCCGAAAAATCTGACGCAGCAGTTCCGGATAAAAAAGCGTTAACAGCAAAGCCTGTAGAAAAAGGCGAGGTAATAAAGGGATTCAGTCCTAATGATCCGATAAAGTCGGAAACCATGAACGATTGGCGTACTCACAGCGGCGTTGATATCAGTGCGGGCGAAGGAACTCCGGTACGGTCGATAATGGATGGAACCGTAAAGAAGCTGTATTCCGATCCGCTTTTGGGTAATGTGATTGAAATATCACATAAAGGCGGTTATGAAGCGCGGTACTGCGGATTGACGGATACCTCAGTAGTTAAGGCCGGAAGTAATGTGAATGCGGGAGATACGATAGGATATATAGGGAAAATACCATCCGAATCAAAGGATGAGCCGCATCTGCATCTTGAGGTGACGATTGACGGCGGCTATATGGATCCTACGCTTATATACGAATAACAATTTTTATGAAAATACGGAGTTTTTGCAGGAAATTATCCCGGCAAAAGCTCCGTTATCTTTTTGCTGACGACATCAGCAAGGTTAATATTATTTCAATACCGCAAAAAATGTCATGAACATAAGCTTAATGTCATAAAAAAAATTGAATTTTTTAATGTATTCAAGATTGTATTTCATTTTCTGCGGAAGAACTGTATTTACGTAAACATCATCAGTGTTTTCTGCGCCGTCAAGGAGTTTTTCTTCGTCCTTGTATTTTATGCTTGCAAGAGAGGTTATTCCTGCGGGCATGAGAAGGGTCGCGTTCATTTCATCAGTGTAGCGTTCAACATAACGCTCTACTTCCGGACGTGTGCCGACAAAGCTCATATCACCCTTTAATACGTTGAATACCTGAGGCAATTCATCAAGACGACATTTTCTAAGAATTTTTCCTGCTCGGGTTACTCGGCTGTCGTGGCTGACTGTTACCTGAGTACCGAGATTTTCAGCATCCGATACCATTGTACGGAATTTATATATTTTAAACACTCTGCCGTAGGTTGTAACTCGTCTTTGTCTGAACAATACTGTTCCTTTGGAATCAAGCTTGATCCATATTGCTATAATGAGCATAAAAGGCAATGTTATAATCGTAATGATTAGCCCTGCGATTATATCGAATATACGTTTTAATACAAGACTTGCTTTTTTTTGGCTGAGAATATCGTAGTATTCCTTTACCGCATCATTCCTGAATTGTTCAGGAAGCTTATCCCATTTTTTCATTTTTGTCCTCCGGCTTTTAAAATGGCTTTGAATATCATACTCATTATTTATTCTGTGATATGATATGTTTTAATATACATACGCATAACGCCGCCGGAATACTCGGATGTATTTGGCGGCGATAGTATTATTTCTTTTCTAATTGTTCTTTTGCAACAGCAAGCATAAGCTTTATACGATTTTCCTGATTTACCTTCGGAGCGCCGGGATCATAATCAATGGCTACGATATTTGCTCTTTCATCAAGCATTTTGATCGGTCTGATCATTCCCTTTCCGTTGATGTGGTTAGGAAGACAGCCAAAAGGCTGTGTGCATACGATATTTTCAAACCCGGTTTCTATAAGCTCAAGCATTTCTCCGGTAAGAAGCCAGCCTTCACCCATCTTACTGCCATATCCCACCATGCCCTTTACAAGTTTCTTAGTGTGTTCATAGCTTCCGTTAGGACGAAAACCAAATTTTTTCTGACTTTCTATGATGAGTCCTTCAAGGCTTGAAAGATAAGAAAACAGCTTTTTGGCTATAAGGTACTTTGCTCTGCTTCCACCGTAAAGCTTATAGTCCTCCATTCGGTTGTCTACCTTGAACAGCGCAAAGCCTATAATACCCGGCAGGTTTACTTCACATCCCTGATCATATAAAAACTGTTCCAGGTCGTTATTGCCCAGCGCGGAATATTTTACGTATATCTCTCCGACAATACCGACTCTTACTTTAGGAACTCTGTTAACTTTAATACCGGAAAATTCTTCTGCAATACTATCGAGATTTTCAGCAATTTCTTTTTTTGTAAAACCGTGGCCGTCGGCAAGCGTTTTTGTGAGCTTAGTGACCCATTTATCAACGAGTGTCTGACTGTCGCCTTTGTTTATTTCATACGGTTTGATCTGATTATCGAGCGCCATTATCATATCACCGTAAATAAGTCCGGCTGCGATCCTTCTTATCATAGGTATTGTAAGACTGAAACCGCTGTTTTTTTCAAGTCCCGACATATTCAGGGATATTACCGGAACATTTTCAAATCCGGCCTTGACAAGTGCCTTACGAAGCAGATGTATATAATTGGAGGCACGGCATCCTCCGCCTGTCTGAGTTATCATAAGAGCTGTTTTTTCAGTATCATATTTTCCGCTTTGAAGTGCATGGATAAGCTGACCGATAACTAAAAGCGCGGGATAGCAGGTATCGTTATGCACATATTTAAGCCCGACCTGCGCGATTTCCGGTCCCTCAGTGTTCAGCAGGACACAGTTATATCCGTAATGCACAAAAACATTTTTCATTATCTCAAAATGTATCTTTGCCATCATCGGAATGAGAATGGTATAGTTTTCCTTTCTCATTTCCTTTGTAAAAATCAGTCTGCCATTGTCATCATATACCAGCTTTGCCATTATATCTCTCCTTTTGATACAGGGTCAGATATTACTGTTCCTTTTTGCATTGTTTGTCGTCGCTAACAGACTTCTGAGTCTGATCTTGACTGCGCCGAGATTTGTGATTTCATCTATCTTTATCTGTGTATATATCCTGCCGTGACGTTCAAGTATGGCGCGTACTTCATCGGTGGTGATCGCATCCACACCGCATCCGAAGGATACAAGCTGCACAAGCTCCATATCATCATTATGACTGACATATTCGGCAGCAGCATACATCCTTGAATGGTACGTCCACTGATTCAGAACCCCGGTCTTTACCTTTTTTGCTTCTTTATTGCTGATAATGTCCTCCGAAACGATTGCAACATCAAAGCTTGTAATAAGCTTGTCTATTCCGTGATTTATCTCCGGATCAGCGTGATAAGGTCTGCCGGCAAGAACAATAATTTCCTTACCTTTTTCTCTTGCGCGTTTTATTATGTCGTTTCCGTAATCCCTTATCCTTTTCAGATAATCTTCATATTCGGAATAGGAAGCCTTAGCAGCTGCTTTTACTTCTTTCAAGGTGATGTCAGGGAAAAGCTTCTGCAATTCAGCATGGATTTTTTTAGGAAAATCCTTAGGTCTGTGAATTCCTACAAATTCATGAAAGAATTTAATATCATCAATACCTCTGATATTGGCATGTATAACTTCGGGATAATAAGCCACAACAGGGCAGTTGTAATGATTATCGCCTAAATGCTCATCAAAATTGTACGACATACAAGGGTAGAATATCTGTTTTATATCATTATCGAGCAGCCACTGTACATGACCATGCATAAGCTTTGCCGGGAAACAAACCGTATCACTCGGGATAGTCTGCTGTCCGTGCAGATAAAGCTTTCTGTTGGAGAAAGGCGATACAACGACCTCAAAATCAAGCTTTGTCAGGAAGGTATGCCAGAACGGAAGCATCTCAAACATATTCAGTCCCAGCGGAATACCGATTTTTCCTCTTTTTGCGCCTTCCATCGGTTTATAGCTCTGAAGCTGTTCGAGTTTATACTGATATATATTGAAGCTGTCATCAGGAGATTTTTTTGTAACAGGTCTTTCGCAGCGGTTACCGGCAATGAATTTTCTGCCGCCGCTGAAGGTATTGACTGTCAGACGGCAATTATTGCTGCATCCGCCGCAGTTTATAGCCTTTATCTTATGCTCAAAGGATTCAAGCTTTTTCATATTCAGTATGCTTGACTGCTCTTTATCGCTGCACATTTCCTTTGCGTACAATGCAGCGCCGTATGCGCCCATCAATCCGGAAATATCCGGACGGATAACGTCTGTGCCCATTTCCTGTTCAAATGCTCTGAGAACGGCATCGTTAAGGAAGGTTCCGCCCTGAACAACGATCTTTCTGCCAAGCTCTCTCGGGCTTGATACACGTATTACCTTATATAATGCGTTCTTTACAACGCTAAGACACAATCCGGACGAAATGTCTTCAATAGTGGCTCCGTCTTTCTGAGCCTGTTTTACTGAGGAATTCATAAATACTGTACACCGTGAGCCAAGGTCAACAGGATGTTTTGCAAGCAGTCCTATTTTGCTGAATTCCTCGGCACTGTATCCGAGCGCATTGGCGAACGTCTGTAAAAACGATCCGCAGCCTGACGAACAAGCCTCATTCAGGAAGATATTATCAATTGCTCCGCCTCTGATTTTGAAGCATTTTATATCCTGCCCGCCAATATCTATAATAAATTCCACATCCGGCATGAATTTTTTTGCCGCAGTCATATGGGCGATCGTTTCAACGATCCCCAGATCAACACCGAAGGCGTTTTTAATGATCTCTTCTCCGTAACCTGTGACTGCCGAACCTTTTATATTGATATCGGGACAGATCGTATATATATTTTCCAGGAATTTTTTTACAATGGGCACGGGATTTCCGCTGTTTGACAAATATTCGGAATACAGCAGTGTTCCCTCTGCATCTGTAACAACTCCCTTTACAGTAGTAGAGCCTGCGTCTATTCCGACAAATGCATTTCCGCTGTATCCGTCAAGACTGCCCTTCTTTACTTTTGCGCGGGCATGTCTTTCACGAAATTCCTCAAGTTCCTTTTCATTATTAAAAAGCGGCTTATTAAATGCAAAATTTCCGGTTCCTCTGTATTCTTCTATTTTTTTCTCTGCAACATCAAAATCAATTGATTTATCCGCGCAAAGAGCCGCGCCGAGAGAAACATAATACAAAGAGTTTTCCGGGCATATTCCGGCAGTATTCAAGGCCTTATCAAAACCAGCCCTGAGCTGCGGGATAAATGTCAGAGGGCCGCCGAGGTAAACAATCTTTCCTTTGATCTCTCTTCCCTGTGCAAGTCCCGCAATTGTCTGATTTACAACCGCCATAAATATACTTGCGGCAACATCTTCCTTTTTTGCACCCTGATTGAGAAGCGGCTGAATATCAGTCTTTGCAAAAACACCGCATCGCGATGCGATCGTATATGTTTTTTCATGCTTTTCTGCAAGGCCGTTGAGCTGTTCGATAGGAACATTCAGCAGAGTTGCCATCTGATCTATAAACGCTCCCGTACCTCCTGCGCAGGACCCGTTCATCCTGACTTCCATACCGCCCGACAAAAACAGGATCTTCGCATCCTCGCCGCCAAGCTCGATAACAACATCGGTATTGGGGATAAAAGTATTCGCGGCAACCCTTGTTGCGTAGACCTCTTGGATAAAATCTATTCCGCAGGCATCTGCAACACCCATTCCGGCCGAGCCTGACATTGCAATTGCCGCTGTTTCACCATCAGGTATTTTTGTTTTTATAGTTTTTAGCAATTCAGCTATTTTACTTGTTATCTGCGAATAATGTCTTTCATAAGTCTGATACAGTATCCTATTATCCTTATCAAGCACTACGCATTTAACAGTTGTCGAGCCTATATCAAGACCTATCCTTACCATACGATATCCTCCAAATAAAATCAGGAATAATTCCCGTAAATTATACAAATGCTAATTGTAAAGCCATTTTTGTTTCATTTTCGTACAAAACAAAATAACACTATAGTACTCTGATTCAAAATATAATTATAGAACATAAGATTCGACGTATAATTCTGATTTAGAATTATTTTGTCGAAAAGTTGTCTGACATTTTAACAATTCTTCATAATTTTTCCGATACATTCGCCTAAATACGATTACACTATTGTAATTTTATCAAAAAAGTACTATAATCTTCTTGTATGCAATAAAATCAGGCAGTATTTATTGCCCTGAACGGAGATCGGTAATACTTATGTTTAAAATATATAACGCTTTGACAAAACACAGAAAAATCTTATTATTCTTGTGTGACTTTATACTATGGAACATTTCGTACTATATGTCGTACGGCATCAATAAGGATAATTTTGCCCTCAGCGGAGATATAAGCGTATTTCTATGGGGATTTCTGATCGAAAACGTCTGTTTTGCATCGGTTTTTTTGCTTTTCAGGCTATATAACAAGCTCTGGAGATACGCGGATATTGAGGACTTCTTCTATGCCGGGATAGCTTCTCTTACAGCAAATCTTGTGTTTATGATTATCACTATGCTGACCGGTTTGGCAATGGCAGATTTTAACTTTGGTTCAAGAGTATACATCACCTTTGCGCTTATGTCTACCCTGTATGTAATGATGTTCCGTATCATATACAGACTTAACAAAATTCTTGAGCGCAGAAATTTAGCAAGAAAAGCAAGCAAACGTTTGCTGATAATCGGAGCAGGAGAAAGCGCATTGTCGGTGCTGAGTGAGCTTGCAAAAAGCCCCGGCAATGAATATATTCCCGTATGTATTGTGGACGACAACAAAGAAAAACTGCACAGGAGGATCTGTGGGGTAGAGGTTGTGGGAACAACATACGAGATCCCTGAAATATGTCAAGAGAATGATATTGAAGTTATTCTTTTTACAATATCGCAGATCAGCGTTACGGATAAGAAGCGTATTCTTGATTCATGCACGAAAACTCACCTTGAGGTAAAGATTATACCAAATATATATAATCTCATGACTTCGGGTGTGCCGATCACATCATCTATCAGGCAGGTAGAAGTAGAGGATCTTCTCGGAAGAGAGCCTGTTGTTTTTGACACAGAAAAATACGGTAAATATATTATTAATCAGACTGTGCTTGTTACCGGAGGCGGCGGATCTATCGGTTCGGAGCTTTGCCGTCAGATTGCCCGGCTGAAGCCTAAGCATCTGATAATATTAGACATTTACGAAAACAATGCTTACGAAATACAGCAGGAGCTTATCCGCAAGCATGGCAGTGATCTTTCTTTTGAGGTACAGATTGCTTCCGTTCGTGACAGAAAAAAACTGGAGCATATATTCAAAACCAAGCATATTGATGTTGTTTTCCATGCGGCGGCTCATAAGCATGTTCCTCTGATGGAAACTAATCCTGAAGAAGCTGTGAAGAACAATGTATTCGGCACACTGAAGCTTGCGCGTGCGGCGGATAAGTATAAGGTGCGTAATTTCGTGCAGATATCCACGGACAAGGCGGTAAATCCGACCAGCGTTATGGGCGCATCAAAGAGAATTTGCGAAATGATCATACAGATGATGGGCAGGAGAAGCAAAACAAACTTTGTTGCTGTACGTTTTGGTAACGTACTTGGCTCGAACGGATCTGTAATACCGCTTTTTAAAGAGCAGATACGTACCGGCGGCCCGGTTACAGTAACACACCCTGATATCATAAGATACTTTATGACGATACCGGAGGCTGTTTCGCTTGTGCTTACGGCGGGAAGTCTTGCAAAGGGCGGAGAAATATTCATACTTGATATGGGTGAGCCTGTCAAGATCAAGGTACTTGCCGAAAATCTTATACGTCTTTCAGGTTTCAGGCCGCATGAGGATATCAAGATAGAGTATACCGGTTTGCGTCCGGGTGAAAAACTTTTTGAAGAGCTTCTGCTGAACGAGGAAGGTATTACTAAAACAGACAATAAAAAGATTTATATCGGAAAGCCGATAGAGTTTGATAACGATATCTTCCTCAGACTGCTGAAAAAGATGTACTATGCAGCTCAGCATAATGATAAGTATGAAGTTGAGGATATTATAGCGCAGGTCGTTCCGACATATCATCATGAGATTAACGGTACGGAATCACTTCCGGATGAGATTGACGAGTCAGAATAAAATAAGCTCAGAAACAGCGTCTGATGATATCAGGCGCTGTTTTTGCAGGTATAAAAAACAAAATCACAAACGAGAAAATATCAGATTATTAAAGAATATCAGAGAATATATGAGATCATAATAGATAAATCAAAAAAATCGAAATAAATGCTTGACATAGGTTAAAAGCTGTGTTATTATCTATCATGTGACTTAAAGTTTTTGTAAAAACAAAGGCTGAAAAGCAAAAAACGGAATGTTCAGGGAGGATTTAACGCTATGTCAACTTTTATGGCTAAGCCCGGCGAAATAGAACGCCAGTGGTATGTTATTGACGCAACAGGTAAGACGCTCGGACGTCTGGCTGTTCAGGTAGCAGATCTGCTCAGAGGAAAGAATAAACCTGCTTTTACTCCTCATGTAGACTGCGGCGATTTTGTTATTGTTACAAACGTTGAAAAAATGGTTCTCACAGGCAAGAAGCTTGAGCAGAAGTATTATTATCATCACACAGGTTATATCGGTCATATGAAGTCTGTCAGATATGACAATCTTATGGCTAACAGACCTGAAATGGCACTGGAGCTTGCTGTAAAGGGCATGATTCCGGATAATACTATTGGTCGCAAGGCATTGACAAGACTTCATGTCTATAAGGGCGCTGAGCACAAGCATGAGGCTCAGAAGCCAACAGTTCTGGAATAATAAGAGGGGAGGCATTTTATTATGTACGATAAGACACAGTATTTTTACGGCACAGGCAGAAGAAAAAGCTCTGTTGCAAGAGTAAGACTTTATAAGGGTACAGGCAAGGTTACTATCAATGACAGAGATATTGATGATTACTTTGGTCTTGAAACACTTAAGCTCATCGTTCGTCAGCCCCTTGTTCTCACAGGCACAGAGGCTCAGTTTGATGTTGTTTGCCGTGTTGCAGGCGGCGGTGTTACCGGTCAGGCAGGCGCTATCCGCCACGGTATTGCAAGAGCTCTTCTGAAATTTGATACAGAAGCACTTCGTCCGAAGCTTAAGAGAGCAGGCTTCCTCACTCGTGACCCGAGAATGAAGGAAAGAAAGAAATATGGTCTCAAAGCTGCTCGTCGTGCACCGCAGTTCAGCAAGAGATAGTCATTCAGAAAAAGCCCTTCCCCAATGGGAAGGGCTTTTTTTGAATCGCAAGCTCATAGAGCTTGCGGACTGCTTAGGCATAGCCACGCAGTCGTCGGGCTAAAAAAGGCCCACCGGGCCTTTTTCTTAACGCCCTCCGCTTAGGCATAGCCACGCAGTCGTCGGGCTAAAAAAGGCCCACCGGGCCTTTTTCTTAACGCCCTCCGCAGTTCGGCAAGAGAGAGTTATCTTATTCGGTTTCTTCTGCCTCATCGCCTTCCAGTTCCGTCAGATTCAGTCCTCGCGGCTGTACGGGTGTGGAGAATACAATCTGAGTTTCTGTCTTTCCGAAGGTCTGCAGCTGACCGATAAAGAGGTCCAGCTCCTGTGTGCTTGGGAAGCACACCTTGATCAGCATGGAATAGGCACCGGTTACGCAGTTGCACTCCAGAACGTTCGGACATTTTTCCGCAAAGGGATAAAATTCCGGCTTTTGCTTCGGATCGAGAGTCAGATTGATAAAGGCTGTTATATGATAGCCGAGTACGATCGGATTCAGGGAAGCATGATAACCGCTGATGATTCCCTGCTTTTCCAGTCGTTCAATGCGGGCGGATACGGCGGGAGAAGATAAGAAAACCTTCTCGGCCAGGTATTTGAGCGGGTACCGTGCGTTCTCCTGCAGAAGATGCAGGATTTTTATATCTATAGCGTCCATTTCTTTTCCTTTCTTAATTGAAATAATCAATTCGCTTTCGATTATAAAGCAAATTGGTTGAAAAATCCAGTGTTATTTCATTTTATTTAATGAAACGGAAAATCAAAATGATAATATCAATATTGAAAGTCTGATGTCGTCCGAACCTTTTCATGACAGGTTTGACTAAGATGGTATTGACGAATATAGCGTGTGATGAGTAAAATCTTTTATAAAGTTTTATCTTTATGGATGATCAATCTGAATAAAGCCTAGATCGAGGGGGACACGGAAATGAAATTTGAAACGGAGAGACTGATCCTGCGGCGCTGGGAAGAGAGCGAAGCTGAGATTCTTTATCAATATGCAAAAGACCCGGACATCGGTCCGATTGCCGGCTGGCCGCCCCACAATAACATGGATGAGAGCCTTTTTGTGATCCGGACGGTTTATCGTCACCCGGAGGCTTATGCCATCTGTTTGAAAGAGGAGAATAAACCGATTGGGACGATTGAATTAAAGCTTGGGGAATTCTGCGATTTTTCGGATAGGGCGGATGAATGTGAACTGGGATTCTGGCTTGCAAAGCCCTACTGGGGGCAGGGGTTCATGCCGGAGGCTGTAACGGAAATGCTTCGTCATGCTTTCGAAGATATGGGGATGACAAAGGTCTGGTGCGGCTACTATGAGGGAAATGAAAAATCCAGGCGGGTTCAGGAAAAGTGCCTTTTCCGTTTTGAACATCGTTCGGAAAATGTGGATGTTCCGCTGATGCATGAAAAGAGGACCGGCTACGCAAACAGTATAACACGTGACCAGTGGCAGTGGGACAGACTCTACGCAACGGCAAAGAAGGTGCAAAACGGTAGGAAGATTTCGGATTATGTGACCGGCGGGGAGGTGGCGGCAGCCATTCTTTCCGGTTCGGGAAAAATCTATACGGGTGTATGCATCGATACCTGTTCGACGCTTGGAATCTGTGCGGAGCGCAATGCCATATTCAATATGATCACAAACGGAGAGCAGGAAATCAGAAAGGTTGTGGCCATTCTGCCGGATGGGTCAAGCGGTGCGCCCTGCGGAGCCTGCCGCGAACTGATGGTCCAGATCATGCCGGATACCTATCGGGATGTGGAAATCATGATGGATTATTCTTCGGAGCGGGTCATCACTCTTGGAGAGCTGACCCCGGAGTGGTGGATCAAGGGTTCGAAGGAATGATCTACCGGAATCATTTTATCATATGAGAATTGGCTTGAAATAATGTAAACAAATCCGAATTGGTTACAGAAAATAAAAAATAATTCAAAAACCTATTGACATAGTAGGCTGATTGGTGTATACTGCAATCCATCGAAAGGAAAGGAGAACACGACATGAAGACATTATTCTCATACAACCACAACATGATGTGTATGGCAATGTGCTGCTGCATAGCTTCGGATTCCGGAATCATTCGCGAATACGGACATGCGGTTTCTTGCCGTGTGCTTCCGTAACTGGTAGATGTAAAACCCACCCACGAAGAAATCCGGAATCCGAACAGGGTTCCGGATTTTTTCATTCGGCAGGATCTGTTTCCTTGTAGATGGCAAAGAACATGACCGGAAAATCCAAAACCCTCCATTCCGGTTATTCCGCAGGGTGAGGTAAAAATGAAAGGAGAAAAGCTATGAAGAATAAATCCTACGAATTCCGAATGCCCAGCGGCAGAATGAATGAATATTTATTTCAGTCTGCCGAGCATCGATGTTGGAAAGAAGAATCGGAGAGAAACAGAATCAGATTAAAACGAAAGCGAAAATAGAAAGAAGGAAAATAAAATGAGAAAGAATTGGATCAAAAAATTAGGTATTTTTGGACTTGCAGCAACTGCATCACTCGGCCTGCTGGTCGGATGCGGAAAGAAAAAAGATGATAAGGCTTCCGCAAAGGAGCAGGAATCATCCAAGGCAGTGTACCGTACGCTGGATGAGATCAAGGAATCAGGCACTGTAAATATCGGCGTATTTTCCGACAAATCCCCATTCGGATATGTCGATGAAAACGGTAAGTATCAGGGCTATGATGTTTATCTGGCGGAACGTCTCGGCAAAGACCTTGGCGTAGAAATAAATTATGTATCTACGGAGGCTGCCAGCCGAGTTGAATATCTGGAAACCGGTAAGGTGGATATAGTTCTGGCAAACTTCACAGTGACAGAGGAGAGAGCCCAGAAGGTTGATTTTGCACTTCCGTACATGAATGTAGCGCTCGGCGTTGTATCCCACGATGATCATGTGATCACAGACCTTTCCCAGGTCACAAAGGATGAGCAGGTGATCGTAATCACGGGAACGACAGCGGAAACCTACCTCACGGAAAATTATCCGGATATCCAGCTGCAGAAGTTTGATACCTATGCATCCGCAAAGAGTTCTTTCGAAAACAAGACCGGCGTTGCCTGGGC
>CACYDC010000040.1 GCA_902773025.1 uncultured Ruminococcus sp. | reverse complement strand
AGGCGGCGGGAGCCATATACCCATTCAGTGGGAGTAAAATCTCCCACTGAACGTCAGCAAGCCTACGGCTTGCCTTTGCTTGTTGAAAGCAAAGCTTTTAACCGCTTAAATAAATCTCTGAAAGATATATATCGGAAAAGAAGGAAAACACTAAAAAATAAGCAAATAATTAGAAGCTTTGTTCAGTGTCAGCAAAGCTTTTAATTATTTGCAGGTATATTGACGATTACAATGATAATACAAATTAGATCAAAGAATGAATATGTAAATAAAAATAACCATATACAATAATGAAATGATCTCAATACTTGAATTTTTCTGCGGCAGCAACAGCAAGTCTGTCGCATCGTTCATTTTCAGGATGATCATTGTGACCTTTGACCCATATTATTCTGACCTTGTGGATCTTTAAAAGAGAAAGCAGGTCAGTCCACAGATCAGGATTTTTTGCTTTGGTTTTATCCGATTTGATCCAGTTATTTTTTTGCCACTTTTCTGCCCAGCCTTTGTTTATCGCATTGCATACATATTGGGAATCGCTTGTAACGGTTACCTCACATGGTTCCTTCAGCGCTTTAAGACCTTCAATTATGGCTGTCATTTCCATACGGTTATTGGTTGTGTCAGCCTCACCGCCCGAAAGCTCCTTTTCATGGCCGGCAAATCTCAGTATAGTTCCCCATCCCCCCGGACCGGGATTGCCGCTGCATGCGCCGTCTGTAAATAATTCAACCTTTTTCAACTCAGTCACCTCTTAAATAATCTGCGTTTATTATACATAAAATAAATATAATATTCAATATAATATCGTATTGATTTTGATTAAGTTATTAATGAACCAAAAAGTTCGTAAAAGTTGCGTAAAAGTTGTATCAACAGTCTTTAAAATAGTATTGACATCATTCCTTTGAATATAGTAAAATAAATTATATAGTTTTGATCGGAAATTTTTTTAAAAGAAAAAACAAAAACTTAATTTAAAATTATGATGGAGGTAGTTTAGTGTTATCGGATTACAACAAAAAAAGCGCGCCTAAGAACGGGAAAAGGAAAAATTCCCCCAGAATGGGTTTTTCCAGAACTAAACAGGCGCAGAAGAAAAGATTTGCTTCGGAATCAGCAAAGCTGTTTGATAAGTTTGTATCAACAGCAAAACTGTCGGATCAACAGCTGGGAGGAAAGGGTATTTCGTTTGATCAGACAATAAGTATAAATTCGGGCCGGGAAATGAAGAATGAAAGAGGGTTTCAGACATATTACGGGAAACGAAATGAATATCAGATGAAAAGAAGTCAGTACCAGAGAACAAACGAGTCTTCCGTTAAAATAACGTTTCTTGGCGGATTGAATGAGATCGGAAAAAACATAACGCTTTTTGAATATGATGATGATATGTTCCTGCTTGATTGCGGAATGGCATTTCCGGATGGAGATATGCTCGGCGTTGATCTTGTAATCCCGGATTTTACTTATCTTGAAAGGAACAGGGATAAAATAAAGGGTATAGTGCTTACACACGGTCATGAGGATCATATAGGCGCACTGCCATATCTTTTGAAAAAAATGAATCTTCCGGTATATGGAACATCATTGACGCTCGGGCTTGTCAGCAGTAAACTCAAGGAGCATAATCTTCAGAGTAAGGCAAAGCTCAATGTTGTAAAAGCAGGGCAGAGGATAAAGCTTGGAAAATTCTCGATTGAGTTTATTCACGTGAATCACTCTATACCGGATTCAGTGGGTCTTGCTATCCATACAGGCGCAGGAACAATCGTTCATACAGGAGATTTTAAAATCGATTGTACGCCTACAACAGGAGGAATGATCGATCTGTCCAGATTTGCAGAGCTTGGAAAGCAGGGTGTGCTTGCGCTGATGGCAGATTCAACAAACGCAGAACGTCCGGGATATACAATGACGGAGCAGAAAATTGGACATACATTTGATATGCTGTTTAAAGAAGCAGAGAATTGCAGGATAATAATAGCAACCTTTGCGTCTAATCTCGGAAGAATACAGCAGATACTTGATTGCGCGCAAAAGTACGGAAGAAAGGTCGCTTTTTCCGGAAGAAGCATGATCAATAATATGACAATAGCATCTGAACTGGGATATATGAATGTACCTGACGGGCTGATAATAGATATAGATATGCTCGGACAGTATACAAAGGATCAGGTAGTGCTGATCACGACCGGCAGTCAGGGAGAACCGATGTCTGCATTGTCACGTATGGCATATTCCGATCATAGAAAAGTAGAAGTCGGTCCTGAGGATTATATAATAATATCGGCAAATCCTATTCCCGGAAATGAGAAAATGGTAAGTACCGTAGTGAATGAATTGATGAAGCACGGATGTAAGATCGCGTCGGAATCAATGTATGAGGTACATGTATCGGGACATGCGTGTCAGGAGGAGCTAAAAATAATACAGGGCCTTACAAAGCCAAAATACTTTATTCCTGTTCACGGTGAACAGAAGCATCTCGTGAAGCATGCTAATTTAGCAATTGAAATGGGAATGCCGAGAGAAAATATATTTATCGGTGATATCGGAAATGTAATAGAATTAAGTAAGACAAGCATGAAACAAATGCCGAGCATACCTGCCGGAAAGGTATTGGTCGACGGCCTTGGCGTGGGCGATGTGGGCAGTATAGTACTTCGTGACAGAAAGCACCTTGGGCAGGATGGACTGATAGTGGTAGTAGTGACGCTTGAAAGCGGAAGCGGACGCGTATGCGCAGGCCCGGATATAGTATCAAGAGGTTTTGTATATGTTAGAGAAAGCGAGCCGCTTATGGAGGAAGCAAGGGAAGCAGTATTGGGAGCGCTTGATGATTGTGACCGGCAGGGAATACATGAATGGAGTGTAATAAAGAACACAATAAAAGATGAGCTTTCAAAATTGCTGTATGATAAAACCAGAAGAAGTCCGATGATTTTACCTATAATTATGGAGGTATGATATAACATTGGTACAAAAGAAGTATCAATGAAAAAGTAGGTGTGCATATTGGTAAAAGGTAATAAAAGCAGGTTTATTACACCGTTGCTGCTCGTAATGGTAATACTGATGTTTGTAATGTCTTTTGCATCCCTATGGTGGAATCATTATGTTTTCGTAGCTGAAATAGTTGCTTCAATTGCTGCGTTGGCGGTAGTGATTATAGGCATACTCAATATGAAAAGATATCTCGGAAGGGTTATTTTTGACGCAGTACATTCTTCGGATGATATAAGCATAGAGAGAATAAATGCTATATCTGTTGCGGCAGCTGTTATCGGCAGCGATAATGAGATAGTATTAGTAAACGATTTGTTCAAAAAGCAGATAAGCGGTGAAAAAGATCCCACAGGCGACAATATTGAGGATTATCTTACAAATAAAAATCCCGTTACCATGTATGAGGATAACGGTACGGATACATTTGTCAATAATAAATGGTATATTGCATTTGCAGTACGCGCCGGAGAAAGCTCAGTGGTGTACTTTATTGATGATAATACGTATAAATCAAATTCAGACGAGTATATACTGTCCAGACCCGTTGTAGGGCTGATTGCATTTGATAACAAGGAAGAACTGGAGCGGGAAGCAGAAGAGGGTGAAGCGAGCCGTATAACAGTCCTTGTAGAAAAGGCAATAGCAAAATGGATATCCGGTACAACAGGGTTTTATAAGCGTATGAGTGGCGGCAGATACCTTGTGATGTTTGAAGAACGCTTTGTAAGACAGTTTATTGATGAAAAATTCAAAATACTTGAAGAGATCAGGGCAATAGAAATAAACGACAGAATGTGCGCAACTGTGTCTATAGGAATAGGCAGGGGAGGAACAACTGTCAAAGAATGTGAACAATGGGCAAGACAGGCTCTTGATATGGCGCTCGGACGCGGCGGAGATCAGGTTGCTGTAAAGAAAAATGAGGTGTATCAGTTTTTCGGAGGACTATCAAAGGGAATCGAAAAGCGGGATAAGGTGCGTACAAGAGTAATAGCAGCAACACTTACAAATCATGTCAATAATTGCAGCAATGTAATAATTATGGGACACAGATATTCAGATCTTGACAGCGTTGGAGCATGTATAGGAATGTGGAGCGCAATGGTAAAGGGTCTGCACAGAAATGCGTATATTGTAATTGACAGACAGCAGACACTCGCAAAACCGTTGGTTACAAGCTTTGAAAAAGCCGGATTTGATAGTATTTTCAAAACAGAAAACGAAGCGCTGGATATTATTGACGACCATACTCTGCTGATAATAGTGGATACTCATTCACCGAATTTTGTGGAATCAAAGACGATATATGAACGCTGCAAAACAGTGGTAGTAATTGATCACCATAGAATGATGGTAAACCATATTGATAATGCGGTGGTATTCTATCACGAGCCGTATGCATCGTCAGCGTGTGAAATGACGGCTGAACTGATACAATATCTGGGTGATTATTCATTGAGCCGTCTTGAAAGCGAAGCATTGCTGTCAGGTATAATGCTCGATACTAAAAACTTTGTACTGAGGACAGGTGTCAGAACATTTGAAGCAGCAGCATTTCTTAAAAGTAAGGGTGCAGATACGGTAGAAGTAAAACGGCTGTTTTCAAATTCTATCGATACCTATAAGGTTAAGTACAAGCTTGTAAGTGAGGCGGAAATATTCAATTACTGTGCAATAGCTTTTGCGGATAATCCGACACCGGATATACGTATCGCATCGGCTCAGGCAGCTGATGAATTGCTCGGTATTGAAAATGTAAAGGCTTCTTTTGTTATGTATAAGACAAATAAAACTGTTAATATATCAGCACGTTCGCTTGGAGATATGAACGTGCAGGTAATAATGGAAGCGCTCGGCGGCGGCGGTCATCAGACAATGGCTGCATGTCAGCTTGAAAATACAAGTATAGCAGAAGCAAGGGAACGTCTGCTGTCCATAATAAATGATCTGGAGATCAATAAGAAAGCGCAGTCAAATCCGGTTTCTTAAGGATTATAATATAAGTTGAGGAGAGGAAAGGAAAGCTATGAAGGTTATATTATTACAGGACGTAAAAGGCTCAGGAAAAAAAGGAGAGCTTGTCAATGTATCAGACGGATACGGAAGAAATTATCTTTTACCGCATAAGCTTGCAGTTGAAGCTGATGCAAAATCAATGAATGAGCTGAAAAATGCTGAACAGTCAAAGCAGTATAAAATTGAGGTAGCAACAAAGCAGGCAAAAGAAAATGCAGAAAAGCTAAACGGACAGACAATAAAAATGACAGGGAAGGTCGGTAAGGGCGGCAGACTGTTCGGCTCAGTGACAAGCAAGGAAATAGCAGCAGAGCTGAAGAAGAAGTTTAATATTGAGGTAGATAAGAGAAAAATTGTACTTGATAATGATATAAAATCATTCGGTACATATAACTGTGAGGTAAAGTTGTATACCGGAATATCTGCTGAAGTGAAAGTAATGGTAACAGAAGAAGAAACAAAATAAAAAAGATATCAGATTTGGGACTTTGCAAAAGAGGTCTCAAATCTTTTATCATTCGTAAAGGACTGAAAAAAATGAGCGAAGAAATACCTGTAGTATCGGTAGACGGTCTTAATCTGCCGTACAGCGCTGAAACAGAACAGTCGGTACTGGGATGTGTTCTGCTCGACAGCGAATGTCTTCCGACTGTGATGGAGATGCTTCCAAAGGCTGATTACTTTTATTTATCTAATCATAAGGCGATATATCAGGCTATGATAGACCTGTTTACATTAAATAAGCCGGTGGATTTTATAACCATACTTGAACAGCTCAGAAACAGTAAGAGCTTTGAAGAAGGTACAATGAAAACATATCTTATGCAGTTAGCAGATATAGTACCTTTGATATCGAGGGTACATGATTACTGTGAAATAGTCAGGGATAAATATCTTCTCAGAAGTCTGATATTATCGTCGCGTGAAATAATCGATGAAGCGGTATCCTCCGGAGAAGATGTTTCAAAAGTGATCGATTCTGCCGAACAGCGTATATATGACCTGAGAGATGATAAGAATATAAATGGGCTGGAGCGGATTAACAGTGTCATTTTTCAGACATTTGACAGACTTGATTTGCTTAATTCACCGGATAGCGATATATACAAGGCGCTTCCGACAGGGATATCGGCGCTTGATAATACGATAACGGGTCTTAACCGTTCAGATTTGATACTTTTAGCGGCCCGTCCGGGTATGGGAAAAACAAGCTTTGCGCTGAATATAGCAAGATATGTAGCAGTAAAGACAAAAAAGAAGATCGCGTTTTTTTCATTGGAAATGTCGAAGGAACAGCTTGCATCACGTCTTCTGTCGACGGAAGGATTGATCTCAGGCACAAAGCTGAGAACAGGAAAGCTTAGCGGAGATGAATGGGTACGCCTTATTGAAGCAGGAGAAATACTCAGCCAGACACAGCTTTATCTGGATGATACACCGGGTATTACAATTCCGGAAATGAAAGCAAAGATCAGACGTCTTAAGGGTGTTGATCTGATAATAATAGATTACCTGCAGCTTATGAAATCATCAAGAAGAATAGATAACCGTGTGCAGGAAATATCAGAAATAACAAGAAATCTGAAAATAATGGCGAAGGAATTCAATGTGCCTGTTATAACACTATCACAGCTTTCACGTGCGAGCGAACAAAGGGCAGAGCATGAGCCTCAGCTGTCTGATCTCAGAGATTCGGGTTCAATAGAGCAGGATGCGGATATAGTGCTGTTTCTGTATCGTGAGGGGTATTATCAGAGTACGAAGGGTGTAAAGGCAAATCAGGATAATGTGGATATGAACAGCGGACAATGTATAGTAGCAAAAAACCGTCATGGTGAAACACGTTCTGTACCACTGCATTGGCAGGGAGAATTTATGAGATTTACATCACAGGAGCTTAGCCGTGGAGAATAAAGTACTGAAAACAATAAAAAAATATAATATGCTGTCCCATGGAGATACTGTAGTATTAGGCTTTTCCGGCGGAGCAGATTCCTGCGCGATGTTCAGCATTTTTCTCGGGCTAAGGGAAGAGTATGAGTTAAAACTGATAGTTTGTCATATCAATCATATGCTTCGAGACGAAGAAGCAGACAGGGATGAAGAGTTTGTCAGAAAAATGTGTGAAAAGAATAATGTCAGCTTCCGTTTGTTGAAAACGGATGTAGCGGAAATAGCTAAACAACGCAGGGAAAGTACAGAAAAATGCGGAAGGGACATAAGATATTCGTTTTTCAGAGAAACGGCATTAATGTATAATGGAAAAATCGCTACTGCTCACACAGCTTCTGATAATGCGGAAACAGTATTGTTTAATCTGACAAGAGGCTGTGGAGTAAGAGGACTCGGCGGAATACCCCCGGTCAGGGATAATATAATCCGTCCGCTGATAGAAGTAACAAGAGAAGAAATAGAAAAATATTGTAATGATAACAAAATCAACTATGTTACGGACAGTTCAAATCTTACAAGAGATTATACGAGAAATAAAATCAGACTTGATGCTGTAAAGGTTTTCAAACAGATAAATCCGTCATTTGAGCAGACAATTGCAAGGATGAGCGAGCAGATGCGTGGCCATGTTTTGCACATAAATAATACTGCAAGGGAAATACTTGACAGAATAATAACGGAAAAAGGATGTAAAGTAAAAGAACTTAACGCGTGTGATGATGCGATTTTTTCTGAAATTATTTATATTCTTGCATCGGAGTATGACGTTGTACCTGAAGCTGTTCATATCGGAATGATAAGACAGATATGCAGAACAAGCGGCGCAGTTGAACTGAAAAGTAAAATATTTGCAGTTTCAAAACAGGGTTATCTGAGAATAATAAAAAGGTCGGAGGAAACTTCACTGCAGGAAACAGAGTATGATGGGCAAAAATCTATTGTTATTAATAATAAAAAAATCACATTTTCTTTAGTTAATATAGATGAATTCAACAACCGTAAAAAAAATTACAAATTAGTATTTGATAATTCCCTTGATTATGATACAATATCTTTACCGGCTGTTTTCAGAAGCAGAAAAAGCGGAGATTTTTTCCGGCTACCGAAAAGAAATGTGACAAAACCGCTGAAAAAATTATTCTGCGAGATGAAGATTCCGCAGGAACAAAGAAATAGTGTTCTTGTTTTTGCCTGCGGAAGCGATGTTATGTGGATAGAGGGAGCAGGAGTTTCAGATGACCACCGTGTCACAAAGGATACAAAGAAGGTATTGATTATTGAAACAAAGGAGCATGAGGAGGTAAATCATGCGCAATGATGTCGAAAGAGTTCTGTACAGTAAGGAAGAGCTTGATATGACGGTAAAAAGGATTGCCGCCCGTATCAATGAGGATTATAGTGGAGAAAGCATAGTTGCTGTATGTATTCTTAAAGGAAGTATAATGTTTTACGCTGACCTTGTCCGTCAGCTTGAGATCGATTGCGTACTGGATTTTATGTCGGCTTCAAGCTATGGAAAATCAGCCGTATCCAGCGGAGATGTAAAAATTATAAAGGATATCAATACCGATATTTCGGGAAAGAATGTAGTAATAATTGAAGATATCCTTGATACAGGACACACCCTGTCATACATAAAAGCTCATCTTGAGTCCTTATCGCCTAAGACGGTGAAGATCTGCGCATTGTTTGATAAGCCGTCACGAAGGGTAAAGGATATCGTTGCCGATTATTCCGGTAAAACTATTGATGATCTTTTTATTGTCGGCTACGGACTTGATTATAACGAGAAATACCGTAATCTTCCGTATGTAGGTGTTCTCAAAAAATCTGTATATGAATAAAAAGGAGTGACAAGCAATTGGATAACAAGAAAACGGTCCGCAATCTCATTATTTATCTCGGAATTCCCATTATACTCATAATCGTTATTTCTTTGTTCTTTACGATGCAGCCGAAGGAAGATAAGGCAACATCTGAAATTGTTTATTTGTTTAAGGACAATAATGTAAAAGAGTATACTCTCGATTTTGGATCCGGAAGTCTGCAAATTGTGAAGAATAACGGTGAAAAGATCGATACCTCCGTTGCCAGCGTAGGGCTTTTCCTGCAGACCATAGAGCCGTATGTGGAAACCTATAATGAAAAAAATCCGGATGCGCCTATGAAGTATACCTGGAAGCCCGCAACGGATAATTCATTCTGGCTGAATATATTGCCTAATATAATTCTGATTGTGCTGTTCATTGTAGTATGGCTTTATTTTATGAGAAGGCTGTCCAACGGAATGGGCGATGCGGGAAAGTCATTTACATTCGGAAAGGCAAAGATAAAAAGCGTCAGCGATGAAAAACGCAAAACTACGTTTGCGGATGTAGCCGGAGCCGATGAAGAAAAGGAAGAGCTTCGTGAGATCGTAGAATTTCTTAAGGATCCTAAAAAGTATAACGAGCTTGGCGCAAGAATACCAAAGGGTGTTCTGCTCGTAGGCCCTCCCGGTACCGGTAAGACGCTGCTTGCAAGAGCTGTTGCCGGCGAAGCAGGGGTGCAGTTTTTCTCGATATCCGGTTCGGATTTTGTTGAGATGTTCGTTGGCGTAGGCGCTTCAAGAGTAAGAGATCTTTTTGAACAGGCGCACAAAAGCTCACCGTGTATCATATTTATTGACGAGATAGATGCTGTCGGAAGACAGAGAGGCGCGGGACTTGGCGGCGGCCATGATGAACGTGAGCAGACGCTTAACCAGCTGCTTGTTGAAATGGACGGCTTCGGAGCAAACGAAGGCGTAATAATGATAGCAGCGACAAACCGTCCTGATATACTGGATCCGGCGTTGATGCGTCCGGGCAGATTCGACAGACAGGTAATTGTCGGAAGACCGGATATAAAGGGCAGAGAGGAAATACTCAAGGTCCATGCCAAAGGCAAGCCGCTTGCGCCTGATGTTAATCTCAGAACGATAGCAAAGTCAACAGCGGGATTTACCGGAGCAGATCTTGAAAATCTTCTTAACGAGGCAGCGCTTCTTGCTGCAAGAAGAGATCTTAAGGCCATTACAATGACAGAAGTAGAGGAAGCAACGATAAAGGTTGTTGTAGGAACCGAGAAAAAGTCCCGGGTAATGTCTGAAAAGGAAAAGAAGCTTACAGCATATCATGAAGCGGGACATGCTATTGCAACATATTTCAGTCCGACACAGGATCCTGTTCATCAGATATCTATCATTCCGCGGGGAATGGCAGGCGGCTTTACGATGTCATTGCCGTCCGAGGACAGAAGCTACAGATCCAGAAAAGAAATGCTCGAGGAAATAGTAGTTCTTCTTGGCGGACGAGTTGCAGAAGCGCTGATTCTGGGAGATATATCGACCGGAGCGTCAAATGATATTGAACGCGCAACAAACCTTGTATTTTCCATGATAACAAAATACGGTATGAGTGAAAAGCTTGGACCGATCACCTATGGTTCCAATGACGGAGAGGTCTTTCTGGGAAAAGAATTCGGTCACAATAAGACGTATTCGGAAGAAACGGCCGCAAAGATAGACGAAGAAGTCAAAGAGTATATCACTGAGGGTTACAAAAAGACAGAACAGATACTAAATGATCATACAGCCGAGCTTCATACAGTAGCAAAGTTTCTTTTTGAGCACGAAAAGATGTCGGGCGAACAGTTTATCTGTGCAATGGAGGGAAAGGATATCCCTGTTGACGAAGAAAACGATGATGATGTGGTTGAAGAGGAAGCATCTGTTGAAAAGACTGAAGATGAAGAGCAAAAATAATAAGCTTATACGGGCAGAAAGATGACAGAACCCGGAGATACTGATGATCTCCGGGTTTAATGAATTTTATTATGTTAAAAACTCGGACAAGAGTATTGGATTTATCCCGTCAGGAGGAGAAATATGGCATTTAAAAGAATAGAAGTGAAGGGCGCAAGAGAACATAACCTGAAAAATATAAATGTTGATATTCCGAGGGATAAATTGGTTGTAATGACGGGATTGTCCGGATCAGGAAAATCCTCTCTTGCGTTTGATACATTGTATGCGGAAGGACAAAGAAGGTATGTTGAATCGCTTTCGAGTTATGCAAGAATGTTTCTGGGGCAGATGGATAAACCGGATGTGGACAGTATAGACGGATTATCGCCGGCAATTTCAATAGATCAGAAAACCACATCGAAGAATCCGCGTTCAACAGTTGGAACAGTAACGGAAATATATGACTATCTGCGTCTGATGTATGCAAGGATAGGCATACCGCATTGTCCGGTCTGCGGAAGGGAGATAAAACAGCAGACAGTTGATCAGATAGTCGACAAGGTAATGGAGCTTGAAAAAGGAACAAAAATGCAGATTCTTGCGCCGGTAGTCAGGGCAAAAAAAGGACAGCATCAGAAAATACTTGAATCAGCATCCAAGAGCGGTTTTGTACGAGTAAGAGCCGATGGGATAATCTATGACCTGTCAGAAAATATTACGCTGGAAAAGAATAAAAAGCATGATATAGATATAGTAGTAGACAGACTTGTAATAAAGGATGATATACGTTCAAGACTTGCAGATTCTATAGAAACAGCATCCAAACTTGCCTCAGGACTCAGCGTTGTAGCAGTGAACGGCGGAGAGGATATATTGTTCTCGCAGAATTATGCTTGTCCGGACCATGGTGTAAGTATAGATGAGCTTAGTCCGAGAATGTTTTCATTTAATAATCCGTATGGGGCATGCAAGAAATGTACAGGCCTCGGCGTGTTTATGAAGATAGATATAAACAGAATAATTCCCGATATGACAAAATCTGTGCGTCAGGGAGCTATAAAGGGAAGCGGCTGGGCAATGGAGGGCAGTACAATAGCGTCAATGTATTTTGAAGCGCTTGCACAGCAGTACGGTTTTTCATTGGATGCGCCGTTGAATACACTTCCGGAAAACGTTATTGATATAATACTGTACGGAACGAAGGGCGAAAAAATAACTGTCCATCGCAGAAGTGAATACGGAAGCGGTACCTATAAGACAGAATTTGAGGGAATAATAAACAATCTTGAACGAAGATTCCGCGAAAGTCAAAGCACATGGGTTAAGGCTGAGATAGAAAGCTATATGACCTCAGTACCATGCGATGCCTGCAAGGGAAGAAGACTTTCTCCGGAAAGCCTTGCAGTTACTGTCGGCGGAATGAATATCAGTGAGTTTTGTGATATGTCTGTAGAGAAGGCCTTGGATTTTGTAAAACATTCGGTGCTTACGGACAGAGAAAAATATATAGCGAAAGCAATTACCAAAGAGATTGACAGCAGACTAAGCTTTCTGAACAGTGTAGGACTTTCATATCTTACGCTTTCACGTTCAGCCGGAACATTATCCGGAGGAGAGAGTCAGAGAATAAGACTTGCGACACAGATAGGCTCATCATTATCCGGAGTACTTTATATACTGGATGAACCGAGTATAGGACTTCATCAGCGGGATAATGACAAACTGATTGCAACGCTTAAAAATCTGCGGGATTTAGGGAATACGGTAGTAGTTGTAGAACATGATGAGGATACGATGTATGCGGCTGACCATATAATTGATATAGGCCCCGGAGCAGGAATACACGGAGGAGAATTAGTCTGCGCGGGTACAGTGGATGATATAAAAGCATGCGAACGATCAGTGACAGGACAATATCTCAGCAAAAAGAAGTATATTCCGGTTCCGACAGAAAGAAGGAAAGGCAATGGGCAGTTTTTGCGGATAAAGGGGGCATATCAGAATAATCTCAAAAATATAGATGTTGAGCTTCCGCTCGGAAAATTCATATGTGTGACAGGAGTGTCAGGCTCAGGGAAATCATCGCTTATCAATGAAATACTTTATAAACAGCTTGCAAGTGATCTGAATAATGCAAGACCTGTTCCGGCACAATGCAAGGAAATAACAGGTATAGAAAATCTTGATAAGGTAATAGATATAAATCAGTCGCCGATAGGCAGGACACCCCGCTCAAATCCGGCAACATATACGGGAGTATTTACAGATATCAGAGAATTGTTTGCGCAGACTAATGAGGCAAAAATGCGTGGATTCAGTTCAGGCAGATTTTCATTTAATGTTAAGGGAGGCCGGTGTGAGGCTTGTCAGGGTGACGGGATAATAAAGATAGAGATGCATTTTTTGCCTGATGTATATGTACCTTGTGAGGTATGCGAGGGCAAGCGTTACAGCAGAGAAACTCTTGAGGTAAAGTATAAGGGAAAGTCCATATATGATGTACTTGAAATGACAGTAGAAGAAGGATGTCAATTTTTCGCAAATCAGCAGAGAATACTGAATAAACTTAAAACCCTGAGGGATGTAGGGTTAGGATATATAAAAATAGGTCAGCCGTCGACCACCCTATCAGGAGGAGAAGCTCAGCGTATCAAGCTTGCAACAGAGCTTTCCAAGCGGTCGACAGGAAAAACGGTATATATACTTGATGAGCCGACAACAGGACTTCATATTGCCGATGTTCACAGACTGATAGAAGTGTTGCAAAAGTTTGTGGACAACGGAAACACAGTAATTGTAATAGAGCATAATCTTGATCTGATAAAAACGGCAGATCATATTATAGACCTCGGTCCGGAAGGCGGCGATGGGGGCGGAACGGTAATAGCCTGCGGTACACCGGAAGAAATAGCATTGTGTGAAAGATCATATACCGGACAATATCTGAAAAAATACCTTTGATCAGGAGGTGAGGTAATGTTCGGTTATCTCCGTCCGCTGAAGGATGAATTGAAGATGAAAGATTATCAGCTTTACAAAAGCGTATATTGCGGATTATGCCGTAAGCTTAAGAAGGATTTCGGATTGTTTGCAAGTATGACGCTGAGCTATGACTGTACGGTGCTTGCGATGCTTTATATGTCGGTCAGAAATGATAGGTGTAGTGTAAAGGCTAAACACTGTACATTTAATCCTATAAAAAAATGCATGCTGTGCGAAAGCGAAGGAAATGCATTTGCGTTTGCGGGAGCAGTATCTGTCATAATGAGTTATCATAAATTGAAGGATACAATGAATGACGGCGGATTACTAAAAAAAACAGCTGCATTTTTTCTTAGATTATTATTACTGAGGAATTACAGAAAATCATGCAGGGCATATCCGGAAATTGATAAAAATACAGCTGAAATGATGAAAAAGCAGCTTGAATCTGAAATTGCGGATAAGGGAATAGACAGTGCGTCTGAACCGACTGCCCGATTGATATCCGAACTGTGCAGACATATATGTCCGTCCGGGAAGGATTCTCATGTACTTGAAGTATTCGGATATTATGTGGGAAGATGGATATATCTGATGGATGCATGCGATGATATTGAAAGGGATATAAAAGATAAAAACTATAATCCTTTCAAGAAAAAATACTATGGCAATATAGAGAATACAATGAAATACTGCAATGACGTATTGAATATGACTTCGGCAAGGATCGTAATGTCGTATGAGCTTTTAGAATTAAATTCATATAAGGCAATTCTGGATAATATAATATATTCGGGTCTGTCTGCCATGCAGAAGAAGCTTGTAACGGACAGATTTGATAAATCAGATAAAAGAAAAGCTGATTATTACAATTTGCTTGACAGCAGTATCGTGTCAGAAAAAACAAGGAATAGTATATAGAAGAATGAGTACGGAGGGCATATATGAACGATCCCTATAAAACACTGAATATATCAAGATATGCAGATGACGATGAGATAAAGCAGGCGTACAGAAAGCTTGCAAAAAAATATCATCCGGACAGATATCAGGACAGTGAGCTTGCAAAAGAAGCCGCAGAAAAAATGAAGGAGATAAATCAGGCATATGATATGATACTCCGTGAAAGAAAGAACGGAAATGTATCTTATCAGGAAAACTCAGCATATGATACATACAACGTATACACAACTTCAGACAGCAATCAAGGGAAAAATTATTATTCGGAAGAAAGCGTATATGACAGAGTCTATACCATGATAGACGAAGGAAGATTTACAGATGCGCAGGCAGTACTGGGAGGTATTCCTTCTACAGAAAGAGATGCGGAATGGTACTATATTATGGGTATGATGTCGTATAAAAGCGGTTGGCTTGAGGAAGCGTATAATTATACGGATACGGCGTGCCGTATGGACCCTACATCTGAGGAATACAGAACGCTATATGAAAAGATAGCGTCACAGCGCAGCGGTTCAGAGGGCGGATATCAACAATCAGACAGGAACGGACCGGATTGTCTTGACTGCCTGTCATGCCTGATGTGCGCAGAATGTTTCTGTGACTGCCAATGAGAAACATATCTGTAAGGAAAACTGCAGTTGGCGGTATAGCAGCGGCGATAGTCACAGTAATGATGTTTTTTGAAGGCTTTGTCACAGTCGGTCAGTATACCGTACCTGTTATATGCGGAATGATAATATTGTCAGTGTCATATGTTACGGGTAAGAAATATGCGCTGTATGCTTATGCCGCTGCTTCTGTTTTGACAATGCTGTTTTGTGCTGATAAGGAAGCAGTGCTTTGTTTCATTATGTATGCGGGATACTATCCTGTTTTCAGAAGTGTAATAGAAGGAGTAAAGTCAATAGCGCTTCGCTTCATAATAAAAATACTGCATTTTGATATTTCGGCATTTGTGATATATGAGATAAGCATAAGTATTCTTGGTATACCGGCGGATGAATTTTCTGTGTTAGGAATAAGTATTCCGATCGTATTTTTTGCTGCGCTGAATATAGCTTTTATAGTTTACGATATTATGCTTGATCGTTTTGAGAAGCGTTTCAGAAAAATGATAATAAAGTCAGCAGACAGTATTTTTGGGAAGAATTGATCAGTCCGGTACAAGTAAAAGTGTGTTGATAGAAAACTATTCCGTTAAAATATATTAAATATTTTTTGCAATTTATATATTTTGCTAATTGTTTATTAGTTAAATTTAGGATATAATTATTACAATAATATAACTATATCATAATTGTTTTTGTGCGTTTTTAGTTACAATTTTGTAATATTTAGAAAGGTCGTGTAACCGTTGCTTAAAAATAAAACAAAGGAGAAAGAATCTGTGGTCAACAGAATCAAAAAAACACCGTTCAGGCTTTCCAGACTGATAGCAGTTGCGTGTGCGGCGGCAGTGATCGGAACAGGTGTCCCTGTACTGACAATGAATGCCAGCGCGCAGAATGATATTTATGCAAATACGACTGCTTACCTTAATCTCAGAAAGGGAGCAGGTATGGATTACAGCGTCATAAAGGTAATGAATAAAGGTACGAAGCTGACAGTTGTTGACAGGTCGGACAGCACATGGATCAAAGTTAAGCTTTCTGACGGAACTGTCGGATATTGTTCTTCTAGGTATCTTGATATCATAACGGATGCGCAGGCATCTGATTACCTTAATATGAGAAAGGGAGCAGGGACAAACTATGGAGTGATAAAGACCCTGAGTCCGGGAACAAAGCTTGATATAATTAAGTTCTGCGGTAATAAATGGGCGCAGGTACAGCTTACCGACGGAACGAAAGGATATGTCTGCACTGATTATGTTACATATATTTCAAACACAGTAACAAAGACTACAGCAAATAATACACAGACACAGACATCGTCTGTTACTACAGCAGTCAGGACAGCAGCCGGAAGCTCAGCAGATAAGGTTACAATTTCTCATAGTTCCGCAACAATAGGTATCGGACAGAATGTAACGCTGACAGCAAAGACGTCCAGCGGTGGAACAATTACGTGGAGTTCGTCAAATAAGAATATAGCGACTGTTACATCCAAGGGCGTTGTGACCGGTGTAAAGGAAGGCGCGATAACCATAACCGCTAAGGATTCCAAAACCGGTAAAAGCGCGGACTGTACGATAAGAGTCAAAAAGAATACAATAAAATCTATAAAGATCCCGTCATCGTCACAGACGCTTTATATCGGTGAAACCTATACAATAAAGCCAACAGTAACGCCTACTGACGGAAAAGTGGAGTATTATTCAGCAGATACAGGCATTGCAACTGTCAGCGGAGCCGGAACCGTAAAGGCTGTAAAGGCCGGAACAGTAAAGATAACAGTGTATGATCCGATCGGTACAGCTAAGGCAGTGCTTAATGTAACAGTAAAGAATATACCAAAGCTGACACTGTCAGCATCAACTGCAAATATTTATCTCGGAGCAAATACGACCCTTAAGGCAACAATTTCAGATGGATCATCAATAAAATGGACTTCTTCGGATAACAATGTTGCTTCCGTAAGGGGAGGTATCGTAAGCGGACTTAAAGCAGGTACGGCAACGATAACGGCTTCAGATAAAAACGGAAAAGTAAAAGTCAGCTGTAGAGTAAATGTAATGGATCTGTCATCGTATGGAGTAAGCCTTTCACGATACAGCGCAAGTACAACAGCAGGCAAGACAATATATATCAAGGGTTATTCAAACTATTATGCAGGATGGGGAACAAGCGATTCCAATATAGCGACTGTACGTGATGGATTTATATGTACAAAGAATCCCGGTAAGGTTGCGATAACCTACACTGACGGATATTCAAGAAGAGCAGTCTGTGTAGTAACTGTATATGATGCAGACCCGATCAGATTTACATATTCATCACCTAATTCGGCAGTACTTAATTCTACAGTAAAGCTTATTGCTATAACAGATAAGACACGTACAAATGTAAAATTCGAGGTCAATGAAAACGGAAAGACAGTTACTGTGAATGCCTCAGAAAAGATGGCAGAAGGAAATACATATGTATGGACAGGCTACTATAAAACTACAGTAGCAGGTACGTTGCCTTATAAAGCATATTCATACAAGAATAACACTTGGTCAACAAGTGCGGATGGAACAGCAGATGTGTATGTAACATCAAAGACTGATCACAAAACCACAGGACTTGAAAAGCTTCGCGCCAGTGATGAAGTAATAAAAATGATAGGTGATAAGGAAGGCTTTGTATCCGGTGTCACATATGATACGCTTGCAAACAATATTCCGACTCTCGGCCATGGATATGTTGTATGGGAAGGCGACCGATTCTACGATAACCTGACAAGAAGCGAAGGCTTTGCATTGCTTGTAAAGGCTATAAATACAGAAGTGTATACAACAAAAGTTAACCAGATGCTTATTGATAACAATATCAGATTCAATCAGCAGCAGTTTGACGCGCTTGTATCATATTCCTACAATCTGGGAACAGGCTGGACAGTATCATCCGACCTCAAGAATATTCTTCTTAATTCATATGGCCCGGTATCAGACGGTTCAACAGTATATGGATATGTAGATGCAGTTGGCGGTCTGAATCTCAGAGAAAGCTATACAACTTCATCCAAGGTCATTACTGTGCTGGGTGACGGCGAAAGGGTAACACTTATAAGTACGCAGAAGTACAACGGCGTATGGTATAAGGTAAAGACTTCAAGCGGCAAGGTAGGATATTGCAGCGGTACATATCTTAATCTTTCAGGTTCAACAACGGGAAGAGATCTGAATTATGTAAATAAGAATGCTTTGATAAAGGATGTGCTTGCATATCATCATGCGGGCGGAAAATGCTACTACGGTCTGCTATACAGACGCTGTGATGAGCTTGAGATGTTCCTTTATGGAGATTATGAGGACGATGGACATATGAATTATCACAATTTCCCGAGTCCGTACTGTCTTTCATTCTGATAAAAAATACAGGGCGGCTTTAAAGGTCGCCCTGAATAAATTTAATGAGGTGTTTAAATTGAGCAGCAAAAAAATAGGTTTTATCGGCGCAGGAAATATGGCTACGGCAATGGTGAACGGAATTCTGCGAAACAAGGCAAAAAATGCAGATGAGCTTTGTATTTTTGACCCTGATGAGTCAAAAAGAGAAGCAATGGCGCAGCTTGGAGTGTCAGCAGCAAAAAACGGCGCAGAGCTTGTGGAAAAAAGTGATATAATTATTCTTGCAGTAAAGCCGCAGACATATGATATCGTACTCAGTGAAATAAAGTCCGCAGTAAGAGAGGAAAAGATATTTGTAACGATAGCAGCCGGTATTTCAATAGAATATGTACGAAAAGGAATAGGCTGCGATTGTCCTATGGTAAGAGTAATGCCCAATACGCCGCTTCTGCTTGGAAAGGGCGCAACAGCGCTCTGCCGTTCGGAAAATATCAGTGATGAGGATTTTGAAGAAGTATACAATATTTTTGCCTTGTCCGGAGAAGCAGTTGTCCTGACTGAAGATAAAATGAATGCGATTATAGCAGTAAACGGCAGCAGCCCTGCGTATGTGTATCTTTTTGCAAAAGCAATGACGGATTATGCAGTATCAGTAGGAATAGACGCTCAAACGGCTCTTAAGCTTGTTTGTAAAACATTTGAGGGAAGCGCAGAGATGCTTCGTTCGAGCGGAGATACTCCGGAACAGCTAATTGAAAAGGTTTGCTCAAAAGGCGGGACTACAATTGAAGCAATGAATGTTCTGAAAGACAGAAATGTCCCTCAGGCAATAATGGATGCTATGGCTGCCTGCACTAAAAGAGCAGAGGAATTGGGTAAATAATTTACAGTTTTTTATTTAAGTTATTGTATAATATGTATTATTTTGGATAAATTCGGTAATTAAGCCGACTAATTCTTGACTTAAAAATAAATATATCGTATAATTCTCTTAGTTTGTTTTTTTAATTAATAGTATGGGAGGAATTATGTAATGTTTTGTAAATCTTGCGGTTCACACATGGAAGACGAATATAATGTTTGTCAGAATTGTGGAACTAAAAAAGGCGTGGGCAATGTTTATTGCGAAAAATGCGGCGCTGTAAGGCAGGTAGGAGTTGCTTTCTGTCAGGAATGCGGAAATAAATTTGAAGATTCACAGGCTGCTGCTCAGGGTTCCGTGCCTTATGCTCAGCAGACTGCCGCACAGCAGTTCCAGAGCGTTGCTCAGATGAATAACGCACAGTATATGCCGGCTAAGAAGTTTTGCAGAAACTGCGGAAGCCAGGTTATGAATAATCAGGCTGTGTGTACAAAGTGTGGAGTAAGGGTAGGCGATGGAACATCATTCTGTCCTCATTGCGCTGCGGCAGTACAGAATCCGCAGCAGACAGTATGTATGAGCTGCGGAATGAGTCTAAAGCAGACATTTGATGCAAATAATTATTTCGGACAGTTGGGTAAGAACTTTGCTTCGGCATTCGATTTCAAAAATCCTGCAAAAACGATTTTTAAATTCGGCCCGTATTTTCTTGCATTGTTGGTATTCATTTTCTCATTTCTTCCTAATCTGACTGCTTCAACTGTCACATCTGTTTCAAGCAGTAGTCTTTATGGCGGAAGTATGTATGGATATGCTGCCCCGGCAACGACATATACAACATCACAGAGTTATGGTTTCTTTAATGGAGATATGGGTAAAAGCGGTATTGGAGGAGGTTTCGTATTATGCGGCGTGCTATTGATATTTACGCTTGTTCTTGCAATACTGAGATTTGAACCGCATATTTATAACTTTATCGAAGAGAAGCCTTACGGCAGACTTTTTGATCTTGTTCTTCCCGGTCTTGAGCTTGTTGCAATAATATCAGCAATTATCAATATATGGAACGTTAATGCAATTATGGGCTTCTTGAGTTTTGCTAGTTCACAGGGAAGTGTACATTTGTCCGTTTGCGGATGGTTCCTGCTTATTTTTATAGTTGCATCGGCAGTGCTTGCAGTTATCAGTATTATCCAGGATAAGGATAAGCTTAATGCGCCTGCGTTTGCAGAACTTGCTATGAAGTATGGTCCGTTTGCGCTTGCAGTATTATGCTTCTATATTTCACTTATGCCTACATTGAGCTTTACAGCACTGACTAATTCAGCTACATGCCATGTTGATATGTTCAAGAAGGCATTGGGTGCCTCTGGCAGCTATGGTGTGGTCAGCCTTGGCGGTGCGGTATTTGGTAATGTTCTTTTTGTTATCGGCCTTTTGGTTGGTATCGCCGGACAGGTTCCGCCGCTTAATAAGCTTATTATGAAGTTCCGTTTCGGCGGTCTTGCATATCTCGTTGCACCATGCCTTGGAGTAGTAGCACTGATTTCTACATTTATTAGTATTGGTATTGCAAATGGTGCAATAGGTGCGCCTTCAGGTCAGGGATTTGGTCTGAGCGTATGGGGTGTAATATTAATTCTTGCAGTTGTTGGCACAGGTGTATTTGGTGTGCTTGCATTCATAAAAACACTCAACAAAAATACCCCCAATAACGGTATGTACAACATGAACAGTATTAACAACATGAACAACATGAACAACATGAACAACATGAATCAGTTCTGATCATGACAGGCCGCCGGTTTTCCGGCGGCCGTTCTATTTTGACGTGTGAGGCATATAAATAATATGTGGATCAGAAAATCATAGGAAAAAAAATAATAAAATTTCTATAAAGTTACAAATAAGTCTTGATTTTTTTGGAAAAAGGGTATACAATATCTTTAGCACTCGAGGACAGAGAGTGCTAATCAATTTATTAATTCTATTTTGCTTAAGGAGGCAATATATTATGACTATTAAACCGTTGCTTGACAGAGTTGTTGTTAAGGCTGAAGAAGCTGAGGAAACAACCAAAAGCGGTATCGTACTTACAGCCGCTTCTCAGGAGAAACCTCAGTTCGCTACAGTTGTAGCAGTCGGTCCCGGCGGAATGGTAGATGGGAAAGAGGTAACTATGTATGTGAATGTCGGTGATAAGGTTATTACAAGTAAATATTCAGGTACAGAGGTAAAGCTTGACGGAGAAGAATATACAATAGTTCGTCAGTCAGATATCCTTGCAGTAGTAGAGTGATTTGAAATTCAGGAGGTAATCAGTCATGGCAAAACAGATCGTGTATGGTGAGGAAGCAAGAAAGGCTCTTCTGAGCGGAATAGATCAGCTTGCAGATACAGTAAAAATAACACTTGGTCCTAAGGGAAGAAATGTTGTTCTTGATAAGAAATTCGGCGCACCGCTTATTACAAACGATGGCGTAACGATTGCAAAGGAGATAGAGCTTGATGATCCTTTTGAAAATATGGGTGCGCAGCTTGTAAAGGAAGTATCGATCAAAACTAATGATGTAGCCGGCGATGGTACAACAACGGCAACACTTCTTGCGCAGGCTCTGATACGAGAGGGTATGAAGAATGTTACAGCAGGCGCTAATCCTATGATACTGAAAAAGGGTATCAGCAAGGCTGTAGATACAGCTGTTGAAAAGCTTAAGGATAATTCAAAACAAGTTGAAGGTTCTAAGGATATAGCAAGAGTAGCAACAATTTCCGCAGCAGATGAATTTATCGGCAACCTTATTGCAGAAGCAATGGATAAGGTTGGAAATGACGGCGTTATTACAGTTGAGGAAAGCAAAACAGCTGAAACATATTCAGAAGTTGTTGAAGGTATGATGTTTGACAGAGGATATATCACACCTTATATGTGTACTGATACAGATAAGATGGAAGCTGTTATTGATGATGCATACATCCTTATCACCGATAAAAAGATATCCAACATTCAGGAGATTCTTCCGCTTCTTGAGGAAATAGTAAAATCAGGCAAGAAGCTTGTTATTATTGCCGAGGATATCGAGGGTGAGGCGCTTACTACCCTTATTCTTAATAAGCTCAGAGGAACATTCACATGTGTCGGAGTAAAGGCACCGGGATTCGGCGACAGAAGAAAAGAAATGCTTCGTGATATTGCAGTTCTTACAGGCGGTCAGGTAATATCCTCAGAGATCGGACTGGAACTCAAGGATACTACGATAGATCAGCTTGGCCGTGCGCGTCAGGTAAAGGTTGATAAGGAAAATACGATTATCGTAGACGGCGCAGGAGTACAGGAAGAAATTGCTGCTCGTGTAGGTCAGATCCGCGCTCAGATCGAAACAACAACATCTGATTTCGACAGAGAAAAGCTTCAGGAGCGTCTTGCAAAGCTTGCAGGCGGTGTTGCAGTTATCAAGGTGGGCGCAGCTACAGAGATTGAAATGAAGGAGAAGAAGCTTCGTATAGAAGATGCTCTTGCAGCAACAAAGGCAGCAGTTGAAGAGGGTATAGTAGCAGGCGGCGGTACAGCGCTTATAAATACGATTGATGCGGTTGCAGGCCTTGTTGATACTCTTGACGGCGACGAGAAGACAGGTGCAAAGATCGTACTTAAGGCGCTTGAGGAGCCGGTTCGTCAGATCGCAGCAAATGCAGGCCTTGAAGGCTCTGTAATAGTTGACAAGATCATATCTTCCGGAAAGACAGGCTATGGATACAATGCGCTTACAGAGGAATATGTTGATATGATGGAAAGCGGTATTGTTGATCCTACAAAGGTAACAAGAAGTGCGCTTCAGAATGCAGCATCAGTTGCATCGATGGTTCTTACAACAGAATCGCTGGTTGCAGATATCAAAGAACCCACACCTCCTATGCCGGCAGGAGATCCCGGAATGGGCGGAATGTATTGATAAAAGACCTATAGAGAAAATAGGCACAGGAAATTGTCGGGAAGATAGTTTCCTGTGTATTTTTTTACAAAAAAATGTGCTCCGATATCTGAACGATACCGGAGCAAAAGCTGTCACATACTTTACTTTAGTTATACTACATAATAATTCTACAGATTTAATCTTCTTCTGATACTTTGTCTGTTACATTAACCCTTTGATACTTTAATTTTGAAGATAAAAATTCGGAATACTCAGCCAGATAGGACAGACCTAAGCTGTTTAGATTATCAATATTTTCAGTAATTTGTTTAGTTAATTCCTGATCCGAGAACATTGGTTTCATATCATTTTCTTTGATCTCAATAGATGGACTGATACCCAAAAGGTAATCAACAGATACGTTAAAATACTTGGACAGCTTCATGAGTGTTTCGCCGTTAGGAATTCCGCCTGCTTTCCATTTGCTGATAATGCCGGAAGACAGACCGATATCCTTACCGACCGGATTAGGTTTTTTGCCAATACGCTGACATAAACTATAAAATCTTTCCCAAAACATATAACATACCTCCTTTCCGTGATTGCTAAACAAACAAGGAAATTTTTCAAATTTTCCAATTTTTTCTTGATAAAATATTGATTTATTCATTATAGTGAGATATACTATATAATGTGGCAATAAAGAAAATATTACTATAGCAATATTTCTTTAATTATTTTATCATAAAATAAGTATGATTACAAGTGAATTTTTTCTTACAGCCTGGTCCCGGTCAGTCGTGTTCGCGATTCCGTTCGCTTCGCTCACTGCGTAGTAAGCGTAATTAAGTTGCTCCCGCGGTTCTGAGTTTACAACGTAATTACGTTACATTTACGTTACAACAAGAAACAATAATTCTAATATAATGACAATAAGTTTAAATATGCTATACTTCAGCACCGCGGAAACAATATGGCAACGCAGATTTGTAGCGAACGTAGTGAGCGGCTACGCGAACACGACAGCGGCGGCACTCCGGTCCAAAAAAAACTTGTGTTTATTCTATTAAAAAGGCACGATGTTTTAAAATTTGATTTACGCGCGCTGTTGACATAAATAAAGTTTTTATTTAAAATTAAACTGGTCAATAATAGATTAACGGAGATGATTCTTTTGAATAATATTCTTTTAGTTTTGACCGGCGGAACTATCGCCAGCTGTAATAATAACGGTGTTATCGGTATCTCGGATAATACTTGCCGAATTCAGCAGATATATGAAAAAAAATATAACGATTGTATCTTCGATACTATTTCACCAATCAATATTCTCAGCGAAAACCTGATATGCTCACATTGGGAAAAAATCATTAACTGTATCCTATCTCTCGATATGAGTAAATATAATGGTATTATTATTACTCACGGAAGTGACACTCTTTCTTATTCATCTGCTTTGATAGCTATGTGTCTTAACAGCTTAAAAATTCCTGTCGTTATTACTGCTTCAAATTATGTGCCGGATGACCCAAAAAGTAATGCTTTAGATAATTTCCGGGCATCTGTAGCATTAATTAAAAAAATGAAAAAGGGTGTATATACTGTTTTTAAAAATGAGGGCGACGATTTGGTATCTGTATTTATTCCCACAAGACTTAATGAAGCAGATAGATTTAACGATCGTTTCACTGCTTCCGCCAATTCTCCTTCATTTTCTGCACAGCCATTATTCTATATCGGGAATGATGAGTTTATTATTCCTGACAATGGCTTAAACACTGAACTTTTTCAAATGCATGAGCCTGTGCTTGAACTCTCGGAAGTGCGCTTCGATAAATCTGTAATGATGATACATCCTTATCCTTCCATTAACTATGACGATCTGGTCTTGAACAAAAATACGGGCGCAGTTCTCCATCTGACATACCATTCCGGTACGGCATCAGAAAATGCGCTGATACTGCTCAAAAAATGTAAAGAAAGAAATATACCGATGTATCTTTGCTCACTGAAAAAAAGATCAGGATCTCTTTATGACTCAAGCAATAAGCTTATCAAAAACGGAGCTTTGCCTCTATTTGATATAAATACAGAAACCGCTTATGCTAAACTATTGATAGGTGTAAATTTGTTTAGCGATAAACTGTCTGATTTTATGGATAAGGATATTTATTTTGAATTTTGTTAATATAAATAATGCTGTCGGAATGAATTGTATATCCTTCCTGACAGCATTTTATTTCATTATTCTTTTTTAGTTCGGGTAATCGGAAAACTCATCAATACTCCCGCAAAAAACATTCAGATCAATATATTTTTCCTCTCCCTGATATCCATCAAGCAATCCCTTATCACTGTATTGCCAGAATTTCCATTTTCTATCATCAGACAGAATCGGCTCACGCACAACATCTCTTATCCAAATGTCACAGTCATAGAATCCTCCGGATATATACATATCATATGATTTTTTCGTAGCATATATTACCGGAGAAACTCCATAATACTCTTTAAACCGTGTTATTATACTGTACAGCTCATTTACTACATCCTCCCGCGCCGGCGGCCTTGTATCATATCCTCCATAGAATTCAATATCGATTGCCGGCGGCAGCACACCTCTATGTTCACCAACATTATTTATGAAGTTTTCTGCCTGTATTTCCCCCGGGCTGCTAAAACTAAAAACCATATAGTAGCCGATCTTCAGATCTGTCATTTCGGCTTTCTCATAATTTCTCTTGAATTCCGGATCTATTGCATTACTTCCCTCGGTTGCCTTGATATATGCAAAATCAATCTTCTTTGACAAAACATCCCAATCTACTTTCCCCTGGAAAGAAGAAACATCTATGCCCTTGACCTTATATTGCATAGGCTCATTCGGGATAACCAAACCGTTAGAATAAAGAATATAGCTTATCCCGAAAATCAATAACAGCGTTATCACACTCATTATTATCATTCTGAATAATACAATAAAAATCGAAAGATCTATACGTCTCATTCATTCGCCTCATTTTTAAGCAAGTATACAATTTATTCATATTTATATTCTATCATCATTTATCTTCGATGTAAATAGTTAATTATACTTTTAATCACGATTATTACGAATTATTTATGTATTCTTT